>JBJMLZ010000250.1:0-10939 GCA_045805035.1 Bacteriovoracaceae bacterium | reverse complement strand
TCTGGTTTTTTCGCGATTGGGAACTCCTGAGTCGGCGACAGATCCGATGGGCGTTCACCTCACCGATATGTTTGTGATGCTGAAAAAAGACCGTGATCAGTGGAGCGTGAAATCGAAAGAAGAACTCATCAATAAGATGAAAGACAAAATTGAATCTCTCGGCACTGGCGTTGAGATCAGCTCGACCCAGCCGATTGAAATGCGTTTCAATGAAATGCTTGAAGGGTCGCGTGCGGATGTTTCGATGCGAATTTATGGGAATGATCTTTCCTATATGGTGACGGTGATTGATGACTTCGCCGAAAAGCTTTCCAGGGTTCCGGGCCTTGCCGATGCAGAGATGGATCCTCTTACTGCGCTCAGGAAAAGCCAGGTGATCGACATTCGTCCGAAGTTCGCTGAGCTCGCCACATTAAACATTCCTCTGACTGAGTTCAACGATACCATCGTGGGATTCATGCAAGGAGACCGCATCGGACAATTCATGCAGGGTACGCGCCGGTTTCCGGTGGTGGTCCATCTCTCCGAAGAGTTCCGTGACAATTTTGAGCAGATCAAAAATCTTCCGGTGGCACTTCCTGAAGCAGGCTCAGTTCCTCTTCACGCGATCGCCACGGTTGAAGTGAAGGATCAAGTGACAACGATCGCGCGCAATTGGGGGCAAAGATATGCGGCCCTATCTCTCAATATTGCTGATCGGGATACCATGAGCTTTGTCGGTGATGTAGAGAGAGTGATTTCGAAGAACCCTATCAGGAAAGACCATCGCATTCAGCTAGGTGGACAATTTAAAAATCTCGAGCGCGCGCGCACTAGACTTCTGATTATCATTCCGCTGACACTGCTTCTCATTCTTTTCATTCTGTGGAGAGAGTTCCATACGATGAAGGATGCTCTTATTATCTTTTTGTGTGTACCGTTTGCGGCCTGCGGAGGACTTTTCGCGCTCTATGCACGTGCTATTCACCTGAGTCTCTCTGCAGCGGTGGGCTTCATTGCTCTCATCGGGATCGCGCTTTTGAACGGCATCGTTCTTCTCACGATCTTCCATCAGCTCCGCGAGAAGAGTAAAAAATCCTTGAGAGAAATTGTGATTGAAGGAACTCTGTCGCGACTACGTCCGGTGGTCATGACTGCTTTAGTGGCATCACTTGGCTTTATTCCGATGGCGCTCAACACGGGACTTGGCTCAGAAGTTCAGAGACCTCTTGCAACAGTGGTGATCGGAGGAATTCTTTTCTCCACGGCACTCACGCTTTTGATTTTGCCGGCAGTGTATCTCTATTTTAATCGCGAAAAGTGATTACTTGAACATCGCCGAGAGCTCAAGCATCGGCATGACGTGAGAAATGCTGTCGGAAACATTCTTCTCGTTATTTCCAACTTTCGCCTCGGAAATATTTGTCGCCTGATATTGAATCATCGCCCCGAGGCCCACGAAGCGTGAGAGGCGGAAGCGATAACCTATACCACCGCCGTAAGATGAGCCGCTGGTTTTTTCACTTACAGTTCCGATTTTTCGATCGCCCTTAGCGTATGGGTTCCACTCGGCATTCACAAACCAGTTGTAGTTTTCGTTCAGATACCAAAGAAGCTTAGGGCCCATCTCCAGCATGCTGAAGTCCTGCTTCTGAGTTCCATTCTTTCCTTCGGAAGACCACTTGTTGATGTTCCATCCAAAGAAAAAAGTTTTCCGGTCGTTGAGTGATCCACCGATGAAGACTTTGTGAAAGACTCGTGACTGGTCAGACTTTACGTTATTAGAGTCCGAACTTTGCGAAGAGTAGTTCAGATCATAATTGATGATGAGTCTCGCATGGGCCGCGAAAGGTAATAAGCAAAGTAAAATCAGGAAAGCGCGCATGAGATATTCTCACTCGTGCCTTTCCTGATCGTCAAATGGTTCTACATTGCCGGTGCACAGGCAGGGATTTCAGCGTCGATCCCAGGATAGATTTCTTTCGCAATATCGCATTCTTGCTTATCGGTTTTGCCGTCAGTGTTAGCGGCCACCGTTGCGATGAAGAGTTTGAATGACCCTTTCAGGAATTCCTTAGGCTGAAGCGCGATAAGACTCGGGCGTTTCTCTTTCATGGCCTGGAGCCATTTTAGAGTAATGAGGAGACGCTTGTCTTTGCTATCGGTTGATACAGACATAATTCGGTCGACTCCATTGGCAAAAATGGCCCCGATTATATGGGTGTCCTGAAAGTTGGGAATTCCGCAGTTTAAAGGGGCTTCAATTTCAGTCTTCGCAAAGAAGTCAGAAAGAGCTTTTTCTGAAAAAACTTTCTTCGTAATGACATTGGCGAAACTGTCTGAGCCCACATCACGCGAGACCTGCAGACAAGGCACGCCCCAAAGTCCACGTTCACTATTGTCGAGTGAGTAGTACGCTACGAGATCCGCGAATCCTTCATTGAGTGCGCCGAGAACGTCATCGTTTGTCACTTCACGGGCCTCAGGTTCATTGCCCGCCTGCAATTGGAGACCGAAATTTCCGAAGCAGTTCTTGAGGCCTGTTGCCGGCATGACATCCGGATAAAGCGTTTCGAAAATGTGGTGACCGTATTCGTGAGAGCCGACCATCGGAACTTCCCAGAAGTTCATCGAGAAGCCCTGCTTTTTCATCTCCTCACTGTGAGGGAGAAAGGTGATCGAATTTCCTCCGGGCATGTAGTAGGCATTGTCCGTCTGGTAGGCTTCCTGGTGATAAACAACTTTGCCATCAACAATCACATCGGCTTTTTCCAGAAGCATCGGCGCGATCTCAATCGAGATCGGACTGATCTTCACATCAGGAAGAAGCTGACTAACTTTACGATTCGTCTTCGAGATAAAGTAGTTGGCATTGAGTGCAGCACTTTCCACACTTCCGCGTGAATACTTGCCTTCATCCGGACACACCGTCACGACAGAAGGCTTGGTATTATAAGTTTTGTCCTGACTCGTGAGCGTTCCGTCTGTCACAATATAATAAGTCTCTGAGTCTTCACCCTTGTGAGTTTCGGTGATGATTTTGGCACCAACATCGCGGACAAAGAGTCCTTCAATGAGACCCGCGAAAAATCTTTCTTCAGTCGTCTGCTTGTCATGAAGGAAAAGTGAAAGACTGATGTTTCTCATAGAATCATCATATGCAGTGACCGAGCATGCCGCTTTTTCGTTTCGATCCGAGGTCAGTGCGATCGGATTCAGGGAATGGTTGGTCTTCGTGACGTTGTTTGGCCTTTGAGGTTTTTTATCTACGATTTTTTTCCCACAACCAACGATAGTTAGAGCGAACATCAGCGAGAGTGGCAGCAGTTTCATAGGTTCTCCAGGATTTTTCGTGGGCGGACTATACATTGCTGCTGCGCGTTCGGACGAAAGAAGGTAAAGAATACATTGGGCGCCCATCACTCTAAATTAACAGTCTCCTAACAGTTTCCTGACAAACAAAACCCATCTGAAAGCATATAAAAATTACAGAACTTTCATCCCTAAGGAGTCTTTTCAAATGAAGTCCCTGCTGCTGCTTATCGTCCTCTTTGCTCTCCCTGCATTCGCGCAGGAACAAGGCATGACCGTTGCTGACATCCAGAAAGTTGTGAACGATACGCTCGCTTCAAAATGGTATGACCGCTGGCAAGTGAGAGGCTACGCTCACTTCCGTTACAATCGTCTCTCTGAATCCAATGGCAATTACATCTGTTCTCAGTGTGATGGTTCGATGGGAAAAAATAAGGGCTTCTTCTTCCGTCGCGCGCGTCTGGTTTTCCAGGGCGACGTAACGGACAGAGTGTTTGTGAAAATTGAGCCGGATTATTCTACAACCGCGATGGCGAGTAACAACGCCGATAACCAGGCCTCGCCTCAGCAGAACTATCTCAACATCCGTGATCTCTATTTTGATTACGCTCTGGAAGAAACCAAAGAATTCCGCATCCGCGTTGGTCAGCAGAAAGTTCCGTTTGGGTTTGAAAACTTGCAGTCATCCGGAAACCGCGCGGGCATCGATCGGACTGACGCCATCAACATGGCAGTTCCGAATGAGCGCGATACCGGTATGACATTTTTCTGGGCACCAACTGAGTACAGACAAATGTTCAAAGATCTCGTCGCCAATAACTTGAAAGGCACCGGCGATTATGGGATCTTTGCTCTGGGTACTTATAATGGTCAGACGATGAACAGAAACGAGCAGAACAACTCACTCGAAACGGTCGCTCGCGTGACAGTTCCCTGGAAAACACAGTCGGGACAATATTACGAAGCATCGATTGCAGCTCTCAACAACTCATACGACACTAATCCTGGTTCCAATCACCACAACATTTACGATCAGCGCACGGGTGCTTCATTCGTGATGTATCCGCAGCCATTTGGTTTTCAGGCGGAGTACAACGTCGGTACCGGTCCGGAATACGATCCGAGACAAAATAAAATCATGGGAAAAAATCTTCGCGGTGGATACGCGCAGGTTAACTACCAGACATATGTGGGCAATCACCGCTTCTTCCCGTACTTCCGTTTCCAGGAATATTCGGGCGGAAAAAAACTCGACAACAGTGCACGTGCATTCACGTCGGAGATGGAAGTGGGTTCAGAATGGCAGCCTAACCCTGCGTTTGAGCTTACGGTTGCCTACGCTAAAGGCACCCGGTTGATTCAGAACTCCCCGGATAAAAACAGCCAGAATGGGAATCTCCTTCGCCTTCAGGCCCAGGTGAATTTCTAGTAAATTTTTTCTTCCGGCAGACCGAAAGGAAAACATTCCCGGAGGTCTGCCATGAAATTTTCTCTTTTCGCGTTCGCGCTTTTTTCCACCGCGGTTTTTGCGATCGGAACCAACGAGCTCACCGGTACTTTTGAAGTGAAGACAAGTCCGGTTCAATTTCAACCGGGCACAAATCATTTCACTGGCGCGTCTGAAAAAGACGCCCCGACGAAGACGCGCATGCCTGCTTCAGAGCAGGCAGAAAAAAAACTTCCGCTGCACAATGAGCTCACGGGAACTTTCGAGTAACTGTTATTTTTTTTAAGAATCTGTCACAAAGCGCAGGGCCACATTGGCCCTGATTTTTTTTTGTCGCGATTTTTATTCCTTGAACATTTCTCCTTTAGATTGCTAACTCTTAATGTAAGACTTTCTTTTTGGAGGAATCATGAAACATTTCATTCTCGCTCTCGTTATTGCTCTTGTTTCTCTCTCTTCTTTCGCGTTCCCGCACCCAGGTCGCGGTCACGGTTATGGCCACGGTCGTGGTCCGGTAGTTTTTGGACCACATCCGCACCCAATGCCACCAGGGCACTATCCACATCCAGGGCCAATGCCACATCCTTATCCGCATCCGATTCCAGGCCCAATGCCTCGCATGTGCCAGGTTGTGATGGTTGATAGAATGAACATGGTCGTGAGACGCTACAACGCTTACCGTGACTGGAACGGCATGTGCCGCGAAGGTCTCCAGGCCTGTAACTGGGATCTCCAGACTATGGGCGCTTGGGGCTACCGTTGCGCTACCACTGGTTGGTAATTTTCTTTCTGATTTAACAAAAAAGAAGGCCGCGTAAGCGGCCTTTTTTTATTATCTTGGCTGATACTCGGGATGAACTCCGTTACAGCTCGGCACGGGAACACTTTCTTCTTTGGCGACGATGATTTTTCCCGGAATGGTCTTGAACGGAGCGTGGATCATTTTCTTCTGTGAGTTATAAGGCGCAATCTCAAACGAGTATTCTCCCGCCATCGACATCCCCGCATTGAATGAACTTGGTGTGAGCTCGATCAGCTGGCTTTTCTCATTGTACGGTTGCGCACCACCAATCGAAAGATCAAATGGCTCGCCGGTGTCTTCGACTTTCATTTCAGTGATTTTTTTATTGTGACCAAGCGGAGGACACTTGGAATTTCTCCATCTCTCTGAAGCATAAGCGGCAGCGTAATAAATTTTCAGCGCGACACTGCTGGCAGCACCGGTCGATGTGCGTGAAAGCTTTTTCGGGCGAAACAGAGAGTAAAGCGAACCGAGGTCCTGCTTCTCGCCATTGCGATAAGCCATCACGCGAATGATCCATGAATCCACATCGCGTTCGCTGATGAGGTAATCAAGGTCATCCTGATTGACCTTCGGCATGTCGATGGTGAAAGTGATACTTTGAGACACCACCGCTTCTTCGCGGAAGCCTGCAGGCCACTTGAGTTCAGACAGATGAGCGATCTTCATCGTCACACCTTCTAAGTGTGCGCTCGCGGTTTCTCGCTGAAGCTTGGCATTCTTGGAGCATGAATACATGACAAGAAAGCTCAAGAAGAGGAGTTTCATTGGCCCGTTCCTTTTGTGCTCGTTATGATTATAAAACAAAATTCTGTAAGGAGTATGCATGAAGTATGTGGTTCTGATTTCTCTCGCTCTGGTTGTGGCCTGTTCTTCCGGTGAAAAGCTCACTGACAAGGCCAAGGAGATCGAAGTGTACGACACCAAGCCTACTCAATGCCGGGTGGTCGGTAAGGTTGAAGGTGTGAATGCTGAAGGGTCAAAGGACCTGGCCCTGAACAATGCCCTCAATCAGGCAGCTGAGAAAGGTGCGAATGGTTTGTTTGTGAACCAGGAAGTACCAAACGGTAACAAGATGACTGTGTACGCGACTGCGTATCAGTGCGACTAAGAACGAAACTTTTTAGCTAAAAACTCATCCAGGGCCTGGAGAGTGGGGAAGTATTGAAGCTTCTGCCGATCCAGGTCCGCTTTCGAAACTCCCTTTAAATTTCCGCCAACCAAGATGTCTGCCTGAACATGAAGATTTTGTTTCAGCTGACTGAGATAATTTTCA
The DNA here is from genome assembly GCA_045805035.1 of Bacteriovoracaceae bacterium. GTDB lineage: Bacteria > Bdellovibrionota > Bacteriovoracia > Bacteriovoracales > Bacteriovoracaceae > Peredibacter. Next base: position 4,123 of record JBJMLZ010000250.1, on the reverse strand, counting down.
AGAGTCGAATCTTCCTCGAGCTGAAAGCGGGTAGTACCGAGAAGAATCGCACTCGGATGAAGAGCATTGGCCGCTTCCGCCAGAGAGAGCGCCGGCATTCCCGGTCCGAGATAGAAAAACTTCATTGAGTAATGAACACAAAGAAGAGAAGCACACAGCACACCGATCTGGTGCATTTCTCCTTCAGGAGTAGTAATGAGAAGAAGTTCATTCGAAGCAGTTGTGCGCTGATAGTGATGTCCGAGCATGATTCCCACATGCGAAGAAACAATCGCAGAGAGCGTATGTTCCTGAGCGATAGAGAGCTCACCGTTTTCCACTTTCTTCCCGATTTGCTGAAAGAGCGGAATGAGAATGTTGAGACACAAGTCTCTCGGTGTGACGAGATTTCTTGCTTTCTCCAGCTCGTGAGAAATGATGTCGACCTTGTAGGCCTCAAGCGCGATATGGAGATTGGTGAGAATCTTTTCGTAATCAACTTTTTCGTGATGAGGAGTGACCACATGACGTTCATCGTATGGACGATGAAGGAGAGTTGAGTAAATTTCTTTCAGCTCTTCGAGCTCAAGGTGCGCGATCTTGCCGATACTCTGGCCCAGCTCCGTCAGTTTGTAGAGAAGTGCCAGTTTTTCAATGTCCTTCTCCGAATACAGCCGGTGTTTGTTCTCGGCACGATCCGGGACCACCGCGTTGTAACGCTTTTCCCACGCTCTGATCGTCGCTGAGGCGACACCGGAGAGTTGAGAGGCCACTTGGATATTGAAGTATTGCATGCGGAATAAGTACCATGGATGGGTCTCGATTAGAAGAAAGGACGTATCATGAACAATGCGCAAACTTACCCCGTAAAAAAGTCCCTCGAAGGGAAGACCTATCTCTCGGGAATGAAAGAGTATCAGGAAATGTATCAACGCTCTCTTAAAGATCCAGAAGGATTCTGGCTTGAGGCGGCGAAGAACTTAAGCTGGTTTCGCTCACCTGAGCGAGCGATGAAGGGCGATTTCTCCGCAGTGAATTACTCATGGTTCCTCGGAGGGAAACTGAACGCTTCCTACAACTGTCTTGATCGTCATCTCGAAAAACGCGCGAAGAAAAATGCACTCATTTGGGCGAAGGACGCTCCCGGCGAATATCAGGAGATCACTTACCAGGAAGTTTTTGAAAACGTTTGTCGCCTCACCAATCTCATGAAAGCGCATGGAGTGAAGAAAGGCGATCGCGTTTGTATTTATCTCCCGATGATTCCGGAGCTCGTGTACTCGGTACTTGCGTGTTCTCGTCTTGGTGCGATTCACTCAGTAGTGTTCGGTGGTTTCAGTGCCGAATCCAAGCGCGGCCGCATGATCGACGGAGAATGCAAGTTCGTCATCACCGCCAATGAGGGCCTTCGTGGCGGGAGAAAAATTCCTCTGAAGGCCATCACTGATGAAGCAGTGAAAGACCTTTCGTTTGTCGAAAAAGTTCTCGTCGTTCATCGCACGGATACAGTTGTTCCGATGAAAGAGGGGCGTGACCTTCACTACGAAGAAGAGATGAAAAAATATCGTCCGGTCGCTCCTTGTGAAGAGATGGACGCCGAAGATCCGCTCTTCATTCTTTACACTTCCGGGTCGACGGGAAAACCCAAAGGTGTTCTTCACACCACCGGTGGTTATCTCACGTACTGTTCGATGACTCACAAATATGTTTTTGATTATCACGAGAACGATATTTATTTTTGTACCGCGGACGTGGGCTGGGTCACAGGTCACTCGTATCTTGTGTACGGGCCGCTCGTGAATGGCGCAACTTCCGTTTTGTTTGAATCTATTCCGACTTATCCGGATATGGGTCGCTATTGGAGAATCATTCAGGATCTCAAAGTAAATATTTTCTATACCGCACCGACCGCACTTCGTACGCTGGCGTCTGCTGGTGATGACTTCGTAAAAAAATACGATCTGAAATCTGTTCGCATCCTCGGCACTGTCGGGGAACCGATTAATCCTGAAGTATGGAAGTGGTACCACGACGTCGTCGGTGAAAAACGTTGTGACATCGTCGATACCTGGTGGCAGACGGAAACGGGTGGCATTCTCATTACGCCGATTCCGGGAGTGACACCAACCAAACCAGGTTCAGCAACTCTGCCATTTTTTGGTGTCGAGCCAGTGATTGTGAAGCCGGAAACCGGTGAAGAGTTGAAAGGCAATGACGTAGAAGGCGCACTTTGTCTGAAACACTCTTGGCCTGGTCAGGCCCGCACGATTTACAAAGATCACGCGCGTTTTGTAGAAACATATTTCACTCAATATCCGGGGAAATATTTTACCGGTGATGGCTGCCACCGCGATGAGGATGGTTACTACTGGATCACGGGAAGAATTGATGACGTGTTGAACGTCTCCGGTCACCGTCTGGGAACTGCGGAGATTGAAAGTGCGCTGATGGAATCGCCGTATGTCGCCGAAGCAGCGGTGGTAGGAATGCCTCACGAGATCAAGGGCCAAGGGATTTATGCCTATGTCATTCTCGCGAATGGAAGCAAAGCTTCGCCGGAAACGGTGGAGGCAATCAAGGAAGTGGTTCGTGAAAAAATCGGCCGCTTTGCCGCTCCGGATGTGATTCATCCGACCCGCGGACTTCCGAAGACCCGCTCGGGGAAAGTCATGAGACGAATTCTTCGCAAGGTTGCTGCCTCGGAATACGATGGTTTAGGGGATATTTCGACCCTCGCGGATCCGACCGTTGTCGAGGAAATCGTAAATGAGCACCGGGACCGTAAATAGCTTGTAAAAATTTCAGCTTTTCGGGGGAATTTCCCTCTGGATGATATATTTCGCCAGAGGAGACTCCCTATGAAAATCACCGCCGCGCTGGCGCTTACCGCTTTTATTTCCACTTCTGCTTCTGCCGGCATCATGAAGCTCAACGCTTTTAAGATCAATCAGGCCCGCGCGAAATATCTCATCTCCTCTGAAACCATCATCGTGAAAGTGAAGTCTCCGGAAAAATTCGACAAGAAGCACGGAGATCTCGGATCATTCACTCCTTTCTTCACCACCGAAGAAGGCGATACCTGGGGATACTTCAAACTGCATTTTCTTCCCGATGCTCTTCACGCTGCTGACATCATGGATGAGCTCTCCCGTGATCGCGGGATTGAGCACGCTTACTTTGCACCGATTCCGAAGCCAGCGATTGCCGATGAATTTGTGAATGAAGAAGTGGAAACGGATTATGTTTCAGATACTCCTGATTTTGAATCTCAGCAGAACTTTCTCAAGGCCTCCCCGGAAGGAGTGGGCGCAGTGAACGCGTGGAAACTCGCGGGCGGAACCGGTAAGAACGTAAAAGTGATCGACATCGAAACTTGCTTTGAAGATCACCACGAAGATTTTGCGACTCCTTTTTACGTCGGAGGAAATCCTCGCGAGTGCCAGTCTACTGACCACGGGACTGCGGTGTGGGGAGAGATTGCGGCCAAGCGTGACGGAAAAGGTGTGACCGGGATTGCTCACGAGGCCCAATACGGAATTTATGGCTTCATTGAAGGTGACCTTGCGGATGTGGATGAAATTTATATTCAGCAAATTAACAATGCGATTCAGAGTGCGACGGAGAAACTCGATGCCGGTGACGTTATGGTCATCGAGCAACAGATGATTGGCCCTGATCTTCAAAAGTACACGGCAGTCGAATACTGGCCGCACATCTTTGATCAACTGAAAGCGGCGACGAAGAAAGGAATCCACTGCGTACAAGCAGCAGGAAATGGAAACTCTAATTTTGATGATGCTTCTTATGAGGGCGCGTTTGATCTCAAAAAACGCGATTCCGGTTGTATCATGGTCGGCGCAGTCGGGGCTTTGGACAAAGAACGCCTCTCATTCTCGAACTTCGGTTCCCGCGTAGACGTTGCAGGATACGGCCGCGGAGTTGTGACTACCGGTTACGGCGATCTTTTCAGCCAGGGTGACGAAAGAAAATATACTGCGCGCTTCTCTGGGACATCGAGCGCTACACCGATTGTGTCCGGATCCGTTGCCGTCATCAGTTCGATTGCCAAAGAAAATAACAAACGCATCTCTACTAAAAGTATGCGCGAGCTTCTTCGTCGCACGGGTGTTGCACAGGGGCCGGT
>JBJMLZ010000249.1:0-4520 GCA_045805035.1 Bacteriovoracaceae bacterium | reverse complement strand
GATTTCATGTGCGCTCCTCGAGAATATGACGGGCGCGCTTCACAAGCATGTCGGAAAGTTTTTCTTTTTCTCTCACGTCAACCTTGATGAATTCAATTCCGTGATGCTTGAGATCCTCGGTGATCGCCTGAAATTCTTTTCTCGCCTGGACACCAGTGAGAGTGAAAGGTGTGTGCGCTTCGGTGGAGACTGCTTTCCGGATATCCTGGTATGGATCAATGCCGAAAACCGTCACCGAATGCTCAAGGAGCCGAAGGCGTTTCAGAACTCCCAGAGTTTCCTGAATTTTTAATGTCCCCAGAAGCGGACAGAAAAAATAAATCTGCGATTTCCAGGGAAGGCCCTGCAGGTGATTGAGGTGATCAAGTCCTGATGATGAAAGTTCGTGATAGGTGAAGTGCCTTTCGATCGTCAGCATCTGCGAGTGGCCGGTTCCGAAAGGAACATGGAGATTCTGAGCGAGAACCTGCACATAGTTTCTCAGTTTGATTTCATTGGCGGCGATACTGAGGGCAAGGTCCTTGGCGGCTTCCCACGTGGAAAGTGCACCCATGCCGACTTGCGAAGTGAGTTCCAGATCAAGAAGAAGAGTCACATAGGTATTTGTGTTTTTTTCAAACTCATTCACGATAAGCTTGCTCGTTTTCCGGGAAAGCTTCCAGTTAATGTTCTTCACCGGATCGCCGTACCGGTATTCACGGGTTCCGATGAAAAGATTCGACTCTCCTCTTTTCTGGATATCATAAAAACCAAATTCGGTTGAATCAGGAGAAATGGATTTTTTGAGAAGTGGAGTTTCAAGGATAAGAGGAGCGACTTCAATTTCCTTCGTTCCCGCAAATTCAATCTCAAAAGGAAAGAGTGACAGCTCATCGCTGATTTGAACTCCGAAGTCGCCGATCTCTTTTACCCCCATCCCCGAATCGAGAACTACATTGCAGGTGACTCTGATTTTTGTCTGGGGAGGTATGGTCCTCATGCTCTTCACTTCAAACGAGCCACTTTGAACGCCGGTAAATTTCTGCAGAAAACTGAATGGAGGAAGATCAAAACCAGAATCATTCGAGATTTCATAGGTGATCTCAAACTCCTGCATCTCCCTGCCCTTTTTTTTGTGCAGGCGCCGGATCTGAAGCCCGTAAGCGAGGCGACGGGTGCGCATCCAGGCGTAGACTGAATAACCAAGAAGGCAGAGAGCGAGGGCCCAGAAATCATGAATCCAGAATCCGATGGCGATTGAACCCAGAGTAAGAACGAAGAAGAAAAAAAGATTATTGAAGATGTGAACGTTGAAGTAAAAATTATTTGAAAAGTTGTAGTAGCGCTCCTTCCAGCGGAAGTTCGAAACAATATCCGGAGGGAGCACTTTCCTTTTCATCGCGTGGGAACTTTCACCGAATCAAGAACGTCTTTCAGAATGTCGGTCTTGGTTCTTCCCTGGAAGCGGGCCTCCGTCGTCAGTGCGATCCGGTGAGAAAGAACGTAAGGCACGAGCTTGTAAACAGTCCCCGGACGAACAAAATCTTCGCCGTGAATGAAAGTATAGGCCTGCGCCACCTTCAGAAGTGAGAGCGACCCGCGCGGACTTGCCGGCAGCATGATCTCCGCGTGCTCGCGGGTTTTCTGGACAACGTCGAGAATGTATTTCAGTGTCGCTTCCGTGAGCTTCACCTGGGCGACAGCTTTTTTAATTTCCTGCACGTGTTCTTTTTTCACCACCGACTGAAGCTTTGAAAAGGGATCACCCGTGAGGCGACCTTTCAGGAGTTCTTCTTCGCTTTCGCGAGCAGGATATCCCATGGAAATTTTCATGGCGAAGCGATCAAGCTGTGCTTCCGGTAGCGGAAACGTCCCGTGCTGCTCGATGGGGTTCTGAGTGGCGATAACAAAAAATTCGCTGTCGAGTTTGTAGGTATTCCTGTCAGCAGTCACCTGGAATTCGGCCATCGCCTCCAGGAGTGCACTCTGCGTCCGTGGTGTGGCGCGATTGATTTCATCGGCTAGAAGAATGGTCGAGAATACCGGGCCGCGGTTAAATGCAAAAGTTTTAGATTCTTCGTCGTAGATCGTAGTCCCTGTCACATCACTCGGAAGAAGATCGGGCGTAAACTGCACGCGACCGAATTCGGCGTTGACGGATCTTGCCACTGATTTGGCGAGCATGGTCTTACCGGTACCGGGATTGTCTTCAATCAAAATGTGTCCGCCGGAAAACCACGCTGACAAAACAAGCTTGATCGCCTCGTCTTTTCCGTGAATGACCTGGCCGACGTTACCGAGAACCAGCTCAATAGCTTTTTGGGCAATTTGTGACATGTAAAAATTTTCTTATGAGTTCCAGATCCACACAAGAAAAACCTACGAAATAACTTTGCCCCTACGATTACGCTTTCCCGAGTGAAACGAGCGAGTATGTTTTAGTTTGTCTCAAGTACGGGAACCGTCTCCGATGGCTATCATTTCGTCAGGATTTAAAACACGGAGGTTTTATGGCCACTCGTAATGTAAAAAGAGCTGTTGCCGGCGCCAAAGGTGGCCGGAAAACTCAGTCCAGAAGAGGAAATTCTTCTGTCCTTTCTTCCCGTTCTCTCGAAAGAAACTATCGCAACTATCGTGACACTCTCCTTGAATGGTCAGAGCGTCCGGCAGTGAGATACGTCGCAGGCGGCATCGGCATCGCGCTTCTCGGCCGTTTTGCTCTCAATATCTCAGACAAGTATCCGGAGATCTCGCGATTCTTCCGCGAAAACCTCGATACTATCGAGGACAAGCTGAAAGAGTTCCGCGGAATCTCTAATCAGGAAGATCTCTCAGAAGCCAGACACTAATTTTTTCAGGAGGAATTATGGCCAGAAAAGTCGCCAATGGTAGAAACAAAAAACAAACAAGACGTGATGTAAATCTCGGAACCGGAACATCATTTGAAGGTGGTTCAAACTTTGAGATCGGCAACCGTCTCTCGAACCTGAATTCTTCTGAGCTTTCTTCCAAGCTTCGTGAGTTCATCGACAATCCCATGGTGAAGTATGTCGCCGGTGGAATTGCAACCGCGATCCTTTCCCGCCTTGCTACAAACATGGGTGAGAAATATCCGGAGCTCTCGCGCTTCCTCAGAGAAAACATCGACACATTTGAAGGACGCCTCGGTCAGTATCGCTCAGGAATGGGCGGCGGACAGGAATCAAGAGTCTAAAAAAAGAGGGGCCCGAAAGGGTCCCTTTCTTTTTTCGGAGGAATTATGACAAAAGAAAAACAACGGACGCAGTTTAACGGCGCACACTCCGGAAGCCACCGGGGAACCTCCGATTACAATGACGGCGCCAATATCAACTACCAGCTGGGCAATGATGATTACCTGAAAAAGAATCCCGACGATGATGACCATGACCGGAATTTTGTCGAAGATGCTTTCAGTTCCGGCGAAGGACTACTCGAAGAAGAGATCGGGAAAGTGGCCTACGGCAACGGAGACGATGCCGACGAAGAATCCGATGAAGAAAATCATGTCATGACCGAAGATGAACTCATCGACGAAGAAAGCATGGAATCTTTTCCCGCGAGCGATCCTCCGGGACATTTCTCGAAATCCACCATCGACAAGGAATCTCATTCTTCTTAGAGCGAAGGATAATCCGTATAACCAGTGGAGCCTTCCGCATAAAGCGTGTTGAAGTTCACCTGGTTTAATGGCGCATTCTCTTTAAATCTTTTCACCAGATCAGGATTAGCGATGAAGTTAAGGCCAAAGGCCACTGCATCCGCATCGCCTTTTCTCAAAATTTCTTCCGCGGTCTCTTTGGTGAATTTTTCATTGGCAATATAGATGCCGCCGAATGCCTGCTTCAGCTTTGCCCCGATACTGTTGTGGTCCTGGAACTCGCGCGCAAAAAGGAACGCGAGCTTTCTCTTACCTAACTCATCCGCGAGATAACTGAATGTCGCCAGAGGATTGGAATCCGTGATTCCGTGAGAATCACTTCTCGGAGCAATATGATATCCGACCTTGTCCGCTCCCCAAACTTCAAGAACGGCATCAGTAATTTCCAGCGCGAGCCGCGCGCGATTTTCGATGGAGCCGCCATATTGATCCGTGCGTTTGTTAGTGCCGTCCTGGAGAAATTGATCAATGAGATAACCGTTGGCGCCGTGGATTTCCACGCCGTCAAAACCTGCCTGAAGTGCATTCTGGGCGCCATGACGGAAATAATTCACAATCGTGGGAATTTCATTCGTGGCAAGTGCGCGTGGAACGACAAAATTTTTATGAGGACGCACAAGACTCACGTGTCCGGTAGCGGCGATCGCACTTGGGGCAACGGGAAGCTCTCCGTTTAAGAACATCGGATCGGAAATTCTTCCCACGTGCCAGAGCTGGAGAAAAATTCTTCCGCCTTTATCATGAACGGCCTCTGTGATTTTTTTCCAGGCCTCAATCTGATCGTAAGACCAGATGCCGGGTGTGTTGGCATAACCCACACCAGAGGGATGAACCGCAGTCGCCTCAGAGATAATGAGGCCTG
>JBJMLZ010000248.1:0-69700 GCA_045805035.1 Bacteriovoracaceae bacterium | reverse complement strand
TTCTCAAACAATAGCGGCACATCGTAGATCACAAATGAAGGACGCCCGAGATTTTTGTAGGACAAATTGAATGCGTCCGGCATACGGGCATAAATATAGGCCTCAATCTCATCTTTCACTGCCGGCGCTGTAAAAAAATTTTCCCGGAGTGACTTGAAATCGATTTCATTGCCTTTCATGCTATCCGGATAATTCAGTCGTATCCATTCTTTGGTTTCTGCATGCGCATAAATGGATTTCACCAGAAGGTCGGCATTGATAACCGGAAGGCCGTGATCGATGAGAAGTTTTGCCACTGTCGACTTGCCGGTTGCAATACCACCCGTGAGACCAACGATAGGCACCGTAAGATGGTGCATGCGTTTCGCAGCGGGAAGTTTGTTCCAGGCAGTTTTCAGTTTCATTTTCTTTTCACCTCAACCCAGATTTTATCGAGCTCCGCTTGCGGAACCTCACCAAGCTTTTGTCCCCGTCGTGTCACTTCATCTTCAACTTTCTTGAAGCGATTGATGAATTTTCGGTTGGCATCGCGAAGACATTCTTCAGGATCGATATCCAGGTGCCGCGCGAGCTGAGCAACGCTGAAAAGAAGATCGCCGATTTCTTCGCGCGCTCTTTCTTTGTTGTAGAGATTCCCCGGCGGAAGCTCATCTTTTACTTCCTGCCACTCTTCTTCAACTTTGCCGATAACCTGGTGATGATCTTCCCAGTCAAAGTTCACCTTCGTCGATTTTTTTCCGATGTTGTACGAAGAAGTGAGGGCAGGGGCCTGAAGAACCTTCTCATCAATTGCGTACTTCTTTCCGGATTTATCTTTTTCTTTTATCGCTTTCCAGTTGGCGGTGACTTCTTCCGAGCTGGAAACTTTCACGTCGCCGAATACGTGCGGATGACGTTTAACAATTTTATCCGCGAGAGTTTTCGCCACCGACTCCAGCGTGAAATTTCGGCTTTCCGCTCCGATTGTCGAATGAAGGAGAACCTGCAGAAGCACGTCTCCAAGTTCTTCTTCCATGAGCTTCGGCTCTTTCTTTTCTACCGCTTCGACAAACTCGTAAGACTCTTCGATCAGATATTTCAGAAGACTTTCGTGAGTCTGTTCCAGATCCCAGGGACAGCCGCCCTTGGGGTCTCTCAATTTTTTAATGACTTCAATGCATCTTTCCAGCTCTGGATAATTCATAAAAAAAGGATATCATGACCGTGATGAAGAAACCTATCCTTGAGACTGAATTTCGTTCGACCGCCCGCCTCTCTCCTCGCGACATGAAGCGTGTCTCCTTTTATCTGGGGCTGGCCTCTTCGGCATTTGAAGAACTTCTGAAAGAACTCATGATTCCGTCCCGCCCCGGCCAGACGTATCAGGTCTCGCTTCTCATCTGCGGTGACAATCGCATCCGGATCCTGAATCGTGACTACCGCAATAAAGACAGGCCGACCGACGTCCTCTCATTTCCTTCACACGAAAACCTGCGGAAAATTTCACCTGCGGGTGACGAAGTTTTTCTAGGCGATCTTGCGATCTCCGTTCCGACGACACGTCGTCAGGCAAAGAAATTTAAGATCAGTGTCTTCGATGAATTCATCCATCTCTATTTCCACGGACTCCTTCATCTTCTCGGATATGATCACGAGATCTCAGAAGAAGAAGAAAAGATCATGCAGAAGTGGGAAGATCGTGCGCTGGATTTGATTTCAGACAAAAAAAAAGAGGGCCCGAAGGCCCTCTCTAAGAAAAAATAATTATTTTCTTCTCGCAGTTTTCGCTGCCGCCGCAAGCGCTTGCTTGAGGTTCACGCGACCACCACTTACCATCTTGCCTGCGAAAGCCGGAACTTTCACGACAGACTGAATGAGTACGTTCTTAAGTGCTTCGCCTTTGAGGTTCGGGTAGTAACCGAGAACCATCGCCGCAACACCAGTAGTGTTCGGTGATGCCATCGATGTCCCAGACGCCATCGCGTACTTGTTACCAATGATTGTTGAATAAATGTCCGAGCCCGGAGCAGCTACGTCAACCGTCTTTGCGCCGATGTTTGAGAACGAAGAAAGCGCGCCTGAATTTGTTGTCGAAGCGATCGTGAGAAGATTTGCACTATCGAGAGCAGCAGGGATCTTCGGATCAGCATCGTTATCATGCCACGCCATCGGACCCCATGAATCGTTACCAGCAGAAGCAATAACGAGCACGCCGTACTTCTTGCCGATTTCGTTGATCACGTCACGAACGACGTTATCACCTTCCATCGGAGCTTTACCGAATGAACAGTTGATGATCTTCGCGCCGTTTTTAGCAGCGTACTTGTATGCTTCAACGATGTCTGAGTTCAGTTCGTCAGCATCATCAGGAACAGTTCTGATCGCCATGATTTTTACGTTTGAAGCAACACCGGCAATACCAATGCCGTTGTTCTGAGTAGCAGCGATTGTTCCGGAAACGTGAGTTCCGTGCCAGTGCGAGCCCATTGTGTCCATCGTCGCGTGGCCCTGAGCATCTCTTACGAGAACGTTGATGCCATGAATGTCATCGATGTAGCCATTACCGTCGTTGTCTTTTCCGTCACCAGGAATTTCTCCGCGGTTTTCCCACATGATGTCTTTGAGATCTTCGTGATTATGGTCAACACCAGTGTCGACAACCGCAACGATCACTTCGTTTGCTGCGCGGTTGGGAAGTGCACGGTAAGCACCTTCAACATCCATACCGCTCGCGCCATTGAACGCCCAAAGCTTGTTCGCTTCAGGGTCATTGAAGTTCGCAAAGTGTGTGTCGATGAGTGATTTCATTTTGAAAGAGATCGCATCCATCGGCTGAAGGGAAGGCATAGCTTCTTTCTCGCCGTAGAAATCTTTTTCGGTATAAGCGATCGCGTCCTGACCCTTGAGGCTCGCCTCGAGAGCGACAGCGTTCGAAGTTTTTACGAGATAGAGGTCACCAAAAACCTGTTCCGCACTCTTAATCAGTGGAGACTTCACCAGCGACTGACCTTCTTTCATTTTGATGAAGAGGTGGTTCGGGTGGAAACGGCCCTCAGTGGCGGCCGCGGAAAGGGCAAACAAGCCCACGAGAATTCCAGTGGTTAGCTTCATTTTCGACTGTCCTTTAGTTGAGTGAAGAACTCTTCCATGGACACTATAAAAACCACCCCTCAAAAACAAATGAAAAATGCTGACTTTCACCTGTTAGTACTATGAAACCTTTACACTCCGTAGGGGATACAGAATCTGCCGTTGATACACTATGTCAAGTGTTTGATCGTGGGATCATGAATAATGGAACCACAGGAAAGTGATTCATGTATCGTCGTTTTGTTTGGATGAGTCTGTTGATTTCTTCGGGGGCGTGGGCCTTCGGGCAGGACAATGTTCTGTCTACTGCCACGACCACGGGAGACGAAGGCATCGTCAATGGTTACATCGGTGGCCTTTCTAACCAGGCCAATCCGAACGTCGGGAACGTTCCCGGAAATCGTTACAATGGTTCGATCGAAGTTGATTATTACAAGAAGGGCAACACTGCCTTTGATAAATCCGGACGCTTCACTTTCGCCGGCCAGTACAACGATGCTGGTCTGGTTCAGTACTCACTTCAGGAAGCTTACACCTCTCTCCCTCTCTCAGAGAAAAATGCAGTGAAGGCCGGCCGCCAGATTCTTCCATGGTCAACCGTCGATCAGGCGTGGGGATTCGGTAAGCTGAATAACAGAAGAAACTTTAACTATTTTGAGCCCGGACAAGAGGGCCTTATTGGTCTTCAATTCGAGAGAAAAGCTGATAGTGGCGTTCGCATCCGCGCGTTCTATTCACCGATCTACGTGCCGGAGTTGAACCCCCCTCTGGATATCAATAAAAACGACAAGACAGTTTCTTCGCGTTCTCAGTGGGCAAACCCGCCGGCAACAACCGCGGACGTTCAGGGCACGCAGATGCCGATCCAGTATAACGTGGACTATCCGTCTCTCTCAAAAGTCGTTTATCGCCATAGTGTTGGCGTGAACCTTGGTTACGAAGATAAGCACTGGCAGATGGATAACTTCATCATGAGAAAACCGGAGAACCAGATCTCCGCCAAAGTTGACGTGAAAGTGAATACGATCGACCAGGTAGTGAAGGCGAACGTTCGTCCGCAATTCTATTATCATGATGTTTTCGGCTCGACTTTGAAGTGGAGAAACCGCGACATCGAAGTTTACGCTTCAGGTATCGGCATCAGACCGAACACTTTCCCGGATGGAGATAGAGACGCAACTCGCTTCACCGAAATTAAGACGGAAAAAAGACGCGAAGACTACGTTGGTGGTGGTATTTCTAAAACCAATGACCTCTATGGTATTGGTATCAACTACGTCGCCAGACTTTCGCCGTTTGATCGTCAGAAAGAACAGCTGGCAGAAGATCCGCGCTGGAATCAGGCAGTGAACCCCTTTGGTTATTTTGCTCTCACCAGAAGCTTCACCATTTTTGGTGACCTGAAATACGATATGCTCACGACCGATCGTTTGATCATGGTCCGTGGTGCTTATAATTTTTCGAGACACGTTCAGCTTATGGCGGGTGTGAACTCGATCGGAACTCCAACGAACGGAAAATCTTATTGGTCTCCGTACACGAATAACGACATGGTGTACGGCGCCCTGAGGTATATTTTCTAATGAAGAAGCAATTGAACTTCCTTATTCTTTGTTTCATGCTTCTCGCGGTGACCGCGTGCGGGGATCTTCTCGGCACAAAAGTCATCAAAAAAGAAATCGATACCACTCGCTTCCGTGCTGATTGCGAACTCGAACTCGATGCCTTCAAGCACATTCTTCACCAGAACATCAGCTCACAGATCCGTTGCCTTGGTGCGAACCTCAACCTCTTTATCAAGATCGTTGAAACGAATAAGCCGGGTTACATGAACGTGGACGCTTTCGAAGCGTTCCTTCGTAAGAACCAGACGGGAATCACGCCGGACATGCTTAAAGCACTGAAACAGGTGTGGGAACTCAACTGGCTTATCCGCGGTGAAGACAAAAAATATATCTCCAAAGAAAACGTTGATGACGTGATCGCGCTTGCGATCGTTTTCAACGAGCAAATGGCACTGAACTTCGGACCGATTTTCGAATCTGAGCAGGAGGCCACGTATACTCTTCACCGGATTCACCAGGGTCGCGTGAAAGATGCCGCTAACAAGATCATGATCGCGCTGAAGAACACTTTCCGTGTCAACCGCGGCGGCCGTATCGACACACTTGATATCATCAAGCTCCTCGAGGCGTTCACCACGAAAGACAGCGATGAAGTGATTCAGAAACTCAAGAAGGTCCTCTTCGTGAAGAAGGTCCTCATGGGTGGCCAGTCGACGATCATCACTCACGAAGAACTTTATCGCTTCATGTTCTCATTCCCATACCTCGCGCAGATCGGCCTCGATGCTGTTCGCTACGAGCACATTCTCCTGGATCAGAAATCGATCGTGGCCCTTCTCAAACTCGACATCGAAAACCTTTCCGGTATCGTCCTGAATCCTAAGCTGGGAGATCGTGACCGCGAGTATTTCTTCTCGCTGGAAGATCTTTACGAAACCATCCGTATGTTCGTGCCGAAAGACACTCTTGATATCGACAAGTTCAAGAAGCTTGTTGTTTACGGCAAGAAAATCATCATGGGCGGTAACGGGAAAGACGTTTACGGTGCTGACTTTAAAAATCTTCTTTATCACACTGACAATATTCTTCTTCAGGGTCAGCTCTTCCACCAGATGTATGATAAGTACCGCGTGCTTCTTGAATCGAAGCAGCCGGTCACTATCAATTTCAATCAGGCGATCACTGCCTTCCCTGAGTACCCGAACCAGCTGAAGAAATTCATCCGCATCGTGCAGAACTATCGCTTCCTGAAAGGGGAGTTTGAATCTGCTTTCTACACGCGCGAATGGCGCAGAAATGCCGACGCAGTATTTGAGATTGGTATGATCGAATATGTTCTCGATCTCATCGCGCGTTTTGAAGATCCGGAAGAGCTTACGGATGGAAAACCGACTGCGTGGGGGACAAAGTTCCCTTATACCGGCACAGTCTTCACTCACGCGATTGATCAGTTCCAGCTTCAGAAGATCCTGAACCGGGTCAAACATGAGCTTATTAAACTTGATCTCATTCTGCCGCATACTGCGATCAGTACCTCAGATACGATTTCACTACTTGGCACGCTCTTCCAGTATCAGTCGGATGAAAACATCAATCCGAACACCAAGAAGGGTCTTCCGATTCTGGATGTGAACGAAGCAACTGAATTCGCGGTTTCACTCATGCAGGGGATTGGTCTTGCAAGTGACATGATGAAGAAGTTCAAGGTCGCTTGCGACGCCGACATGGACCACTACGATCGCATTTCTCCAGCATGTTTCCGGAAAAACTTCCTGAAATTTGTCTGCCAGGACTATCGCCAGTATTATCCACTTCTCTTCGACAGCCTCGGGCTTGCTGCTAATTCGTGTGATGTTCCGAACTCGGATTACAACCTCGCTTACCTCGATATGACCATCAAGGCAGCACGGAACTGTAACTACTACGAAGACGACAATCACAAACCTACGGAAGAGATTTATTACAGCGAAGCCGATGTGATGTCGTTGCTCGTGGAAATGTATCACGTGGAGGCAACCTTCCTCCGCTGGGACAAAAACAAGAATAACCTTCTCGATGTCGATGAAGTGGAAGATGCTTACCGGATTTATTCGTGGGCGCTCGACGGTTTCCTCGTGGATAAGCCTTCGTACATCAAAATGTTCAAGAAGCAGATTTATCAGTACATGATCAAGTTTGAAGAAGTGCCGGATGAGAAGGATCCGAAGTCGATCGGACGCTTCCTGAAATTCCTTGTTTCGTTCAATAAGAAATCTCCAGCTACCCGGAAAACGTTCTCCGCAGTTCTGTGGGGTATTTCCGAGCAGAATAAAAAAATTCGTATCGCCAACGGCACGGAAACCTTCCAGTGTAACTGGTTGAAGAATCCGGACACGATTCCACCTGAGGACGACAAGGAAGATGAACCATCACCATCGGTTAACCCTGATGCAGCTCCTGGTTATTCAACACTTCTGAAGCTCGTTGATGTGAAAGGGGATCTGGATTCCGAAAACGTCCAGTTCACACTCAAAAAAGGATGTGTGAACCAGAACGGCGAGAGCTTCTGCATCGATGAGAACTACGATCAGGAGGACACCGCGGAAGACCCGCTCTCCAAACCTCATAAATTTTTCTGTTTGAACCTTGGCTTTAAGCAAATCTGTTTGTAAAGTTTTGCTTTCTGGTAGGTTTAAATGGATGACGCACTTCTTTTAAAGCTGGGAGATTTCAAATCCCAGTTCGGCCCTGTTAAAGAGACTCTCGAGCACATTCGGAGGTCACTTTGACGTCGAACGAAAGAAAATCCGCCTAAAAGAAATCTCCGAACTCGAAGCTCTTGATGGCTTCTGGAACGATACCCAGAACGCCGCCAAAATCCAGAAAGAGAAATCTCTCCTTGAAGACGTCGTTGGACTCTACAGCGGTGTAAAATCGCAGTCTGATGATTTCGAAGTTCTCCTTGAGATGGCGTACGCCGGTGATGAAGCTTCCGCACAGGAAGCGATTGAACTCTTCCCGAAACTTCAGGGAAATCTTTCTGAAGCAGAAAAGAAAGCACTCCTTTCCGGCGAAACTGATGTGAACAACGCGATTGTCACCATCAACTCCGGCGCGGGCGGAACAGAGTCCTGTGACTGGGCAGGCATGCTCCTTCGCATGATCACCCGTTGGAGTGAGAAAAAAGGCTTCAAGGCAGTCATCACCGATTTCCAGTATGGCGATTCTGCAGGTATCAGATCTGCGACCGTGATGGTGAACGGAAACTATGCTTACGGACTTTTGAAATCTGAAATCGGTGTTCATCGCCTCGTGCGGATTTCGCCTTTTGATTCAAACGCCAGAAGACATACATCATTTGCTTCAATCTTCGTGGCACCTGAAGTGGACGACACGATTGAAATTGAAGTGCTGGATAAAGATCTCCGCATCGACGTTTATCGCTCCGGTGGTTCAGGCGGTCAGTCGGTGAACACGACAGACTCCGCAGTGAGGCTTACGCACTATCCTTCGGGAATCGTCGTCGCCTGTCAGAACGAACGCTCACAACTTCAGAACAAGCTCACTGCCATGAAGATCCTGAAGTCACGGCTCTATGATCTTGAAATGGCCAAGAGATTTAAAGAGCAACAGGAACTTGAGTCCACCAAGATGGATGTTGCCTGGGGCTCTCAGATTCGTTCTTATGTTCTTCACCCATACAAACTAGTTAAAGACCATCGCACCGGCTTCACGTCTTCACAGGCGGAAACCGTGCTCGACGGAGATCTCGACGATTTCATAAAGGCCTTCTTGCAATGGAAATCTCTCGGCGGCAAACCGATGGATACCGACAGTGACGATTTATAAAGGAAAGTTATGAGCAAAGAAAAACACGTTAAGCGCTGGACCGACCTCTTCTCTGAACAGATGACTGTTCGTCTGGATAAACGCAAAAAGCTCGAGGACCAGGGATCAAATCCGTATAAGAACGGACTGAAGCCCAATACAACTTTCTCATATCTCGTCGAAACTTACGCAGCTAAAACGAAAGAAGAGATCGGCGAAACTCCACGCTATAAAGTCGCTGGACGTGTTCTCATGGTCCGCGATTTCGGTAAGGCGGCTTTCCTCCAGTGTGATGACGGCACTCAGCGCTTTCAGCTTTACGTGAATAAGCAGGTGACTTCGGAGAAGGGCTTTGCGGAATACAAACTTCTCGATTACGGCGATATCGTTTACGCCGAAGGTGATGTCTTCAAGACGATGAAAGGTGAGCTTGCGCTCAATACCCGCGAGCTTTCGATCCTCACGAAATCCATTCGTCCGCTTCCGGAGAAATTCCACGGCCTCACTGATGCTGAACTTCGCTATCGCATGCGCTACGTGGACATGATCATGAATCCGGATACGCGCGAAACTCTTCGTCGTCGTTCAGAAATCGTTCGTTACATCCGCGAATATTTCTACAAGGCTGACTTCCTCGAAGTGGAAACTCCAATGATGCATTCGATTGCCGGTGGTGCAGCGGCGAAGCCTTTCAACACCCATCACAATGCTCTCAACATGGAACTCTTTATGCGGATCGCGCCAGAGCTTCACCTGAAGCGTTTGATCGTCGGCGGTTTCAATAAAGTTTTCGAGATGAATCGCTGTTTCCGTAACGAAGGTCTCTCGCTCAAACACAATCCTGAGTTTACTTCGATTGAGTTTTACTGGGCGTATGCCACATATCATGACCTCATGGACTTCACGGAAGATCTCATTCAGGGAATTGCCCGTGATGTTCTGAAGACTGACATCGTTCGCTTTGGTGAACACGACATCAATCTTAAAGGTCCTTATGCTCGTCTCACGATGAGAGAGGCAGTCGCCAAATACACAAGCTCCACTCTCGATCAGGTGAATAACCGCGATTATCTTCTCGGGTTACTCAAAGGTATCGACATGGATCCGAAGAAGTTGAACTCACTCTCGTGGGGAAAACTTCTCGTTGTCGCGTTTGAAGAAAAAGTGGAAAAACTGCTCATTCAGCCGACGTTCATCACTGAATATCCAACTGAAGTTTCTCCGCTCTCACGGAGAAATGATGAGAACCCTGAGTTCGTTGATCGCTTTGAGTTCTTCATGAATGGATGGGAAGTCGGAAACGCCTTCTCCGAGTTGAACAATCCGACTGACCAGCTCGATCGCTTTGCCGATCAGGCCATTCAGAAAGAAGCAGGGGATGATGAGGCGACCGATGTCGATTACGATTTCGTGCGCGCGCTTGAATACGGCATGCCACCAACAGCAGGCCAGGGCATTGGTATCGATCGTCTGGTGATGATTCTCACGAACAGCCATACGATTCGGGACGTAATTCTCTTCCCGCTTCTTAAAAAAGAATATCACTTCGAAGAAGAAAGTGAATAAGAGCTACAAACACCTACTAAGTATCGTCCTTCATGGTCGCTCATCAGGGAAAATCCTGATGGCGACCTTTTTTTCTTTTACGTTTTCCATCGCCGTCATTCTCTGCACTTTCGGTCTCATGGATGGCTTTGATCATCTTTTGAAATCCGGTCTCCGCCAGTCGACCGGGGATGTGATCATTACCAACAAGAAAGGGTTTTTTCGTGCCGATGAAGTGAACTCAACCGTTGATAACACTTATCCTCTTGCCGCGGCTTCCGTGATTCAAACTGAGGCCTTTGCACTCGCCAATAGTCATTCGCAGGGAGTGCTTGTCAAAGGCGTGGATCAACCCAGCTTTGAAGCAGCTTCAGGTCTCTCTATCCACGCGCGCTCCAATGAGATTGTCATCGGTGAAGAACTCGCAAAGGTTCTCGGAGTAAAAACTGGCGACACAGTGGCACTCGCACTCGGCAACGGCAATGAAACCGCCGGTTCGCTTCCGAGCATCCGCGTGTTCACTGTGAGCGACATCATCAAGCACGGGATCTATCAGAAGGATCTGCGCTTTGTTTATCTCAACCGCTCTGATCTTGCTGAGCTTCTGGGTGTCGGCGACCGGATCAACATGATGATCGTGACCTATTTCCCCGTCGACAAGGCGATCACTGATCTTGAACCTATATCTTCAAAGGCGCTTGATCTTCGTCTGGGACTCATCTCGGATTATCGCGTTCGTCCGTTCTGGGATGAATACGCTTTTCTCATTGAAGCGGTGAAAGTCGAAAAATTTTCCATCTCTCTTATCCTGCAGCTCATCGTTGTTGTCGCGGTCTTCAACATCATCGCCTTTGTCATTTTTGTGATGGAGAAAAAAGCACAGGACTTCTTTTTTCTTCGCGCTGTAGGGCTTTCCCTGAAAGACCTCATGCTGTTCTGGCTGAGATCCATTCTTATATTGTGGGCGGCTTCGTGTGTCGGCGCCTGGGGGCTTTCCCATCTCTTTAACTGGTCACTAAAAACTCTTCCGATATTCAAAGTTCCGGGGCAGATTTATGTTCTTTCCGAGCTAAGTATCCGCCTCGATACCATGGCCTATGTGCAAGTCGCTGCGATATCTTTAGTGTGGGTTCTGGTCGCTGCCGGCATCGGATATTTCCGTCTGAGGAACCGGCCGATCATTCAGGGCCTTCGCCAGGAGTTCAGTTAGCATGAGTTTCATTCGTCTTGAGAAAGTGGAAAAGAATTTCGGGAAGACGAAGGTCCTTCGCGGGCTCACTTTCACTATTCAGGATCGCGAACTCGTGGCGATTCGTGGGGCCTCTGGTTCCGGAAAATCTACTCTGCTATATCTTCTCGGCGGACTTGATACTCCCACATCCGGATCAGTGGTGATCGACAATCAGAATCTTTCTTCAAAGTCAGATGAAGAGCTTGCTCATTTCCGTAACTCGACAGTGGGATTTGTTTTTCAGTTTCACTTTCTTCTTCCTTCAATGACCTGCAGGGACAACATTCTTCTTCCTTCACGCATTGGTGGAAAAGATCTCGCTGAAACAGAAAAAACCACGAAGAAACTCGCGGAGATTCTCGGGGTGACTCACTGTCTCGAAAAATATCCTTTCGAGATTTCCGGTGGTGAGCAGCAGCGAGTCAATATCATTCGCGCTTTGTCACTAAGGCCTAAGATACTTTTGTGTGATGAGCCAACCGGAAATTTGGACTCGAAAAACACTGAAAAAGTCGCATCTCTTTTGAAAAATCTCGCACAAGAATATGGAGCCACTTTGTTAGTCGTCACTCACGATGATCGAGTTGCCTCCTTCTTTCCGCGCAAAATAGTCATTGAAGATGGTCAGATAATTGGATAAAATTTCCACGCAAATAAATTCTATAAGATAGTGTCTTGCGTTAAGGAAATTTCGCCTTTGAAAAGATCGTATTTCTTTTTCTTCATCTTCTTGATTTTGAGTGGTCCTACGAAGGTTTTCGCGCAAGAAATCATCGGTCCGATCAAAGAAATGTTCAAGGTCGACGCCATCGAATTTACCGGCAACCGGAAAGTCGAATCCGAGGCCATTCAGGAAAAAATCGGAACACGTCCAGACATGATTCTGGACAACTATCTTCTCCGCAAAGATCTCTCCCGCATTTATGAGATGAAGTACTTCGAAGATGTCGCTGCTTATCATAAGCAAGCGAAGGGTAAGAACATTCTTCTCTTCCGTCTGAAAGAAAAGCCGATCATCTCGAAGATTGAATTCTCCGGTAACGATGAGATCAACGACGATGATCTAAAAGAACAGGTGAAGACCCGCGAGTTCAACATCCTCGACATCTCCACTTTGAAAAACGACATCCTCCTTCTCCAGAAGCACTACGAAGAGAAGGGCTATTTCCTCGCGCAGGCTACTTATCAGTTGAAGGAAGCGAAGAACGGCTCTGTTGAAGTGAAGTTCAAGATCAAGGAATGGGACAAGGTCCGCGTGAAGAAGATCATGTTCCTCGGCAACAAAGCGATCCAGGACAATGAGCTTAAAGCCTTCATGCAGACTCGAGAAGAAACTTATTTCTCGTTTCTCTCCGGTTCAGGGAACTTCAAAGAAATCAATTTTCAGACCGACGTCGAGCGACTGAAGTATTACTACAAGACCCGCGGTTATCTCCAGGTCAACATCCAAAATCCGGAAGTCACTGCTTCTGAAGACAAGAAGTGGATCTTCATCACTGTCCGACTTCAGGAAGGCCCGCAATTCTCCGTGAATGATATTTCCTTCAACGGTGAGCTTCTCTTTACGGAGCAGGAGATGATGGAGAAGCTCAAGATCAAGAAGGGCGATATCTACAACGAAGAAAATCTTCGTCTCGATATCCAGACTTTAACTGAGATGTACCAGGACAAAGGTTACGCCTTCGCGAACGTCCTTCGTACCCTTGAAGTTGTTCCGGGTGAAAACAAGGTCGACATCGTCTTCTCGTTTGAAAAAGGTGTGATCGCTTACTTCGGTAAGATCACCATGAAAGGAAACACCAAGACGCGAGATAAAGTGATCAGGCGCGAACTCCGGATCAAAGAAGGGGAGATGTATTCCGGATCGAAACTCCGGACTTCCAAGGAAAACGTAAACCGTCTCGGCTTCTTCCAGCAGGAAAGTGTAATCTTCAATACGATTACCCGGAAAGGTACGGATAACATTCTCGATGTGGAGATCTCCATCAAGGAACGTCCGACTGGCCAGATCTCCCTCGGTGCCGGTTACTCGACTGCTACCAAAGGATTCATCCAGGCATCTGTTGCTCAGAACAACTTCCGCGGTCTCGGGCAGAACATTAACCTGAACCTTTCGTACTCGAATCGTCAGCAGATTTATAACATTGGTTTCACTGAACCATACCTCTTCGATACCAAGTGGACAGCTGGCTCTGACTATTATCAAACAGTTTCTTATTTCATCCGCTCGTTTGCTTATAAAAAACGCGGTGGTGACTTCCGAGTCGGTCATCCAATTTTTGATTACACGCGACTCTTCCTCACATACCGTTACGAAGACAATACTGTTCAGAACGTTATTAACTCCGGCATCGATAAAAATGTGGAGAACGGATCAGGGTCATCACTTCAGGCATCCCTCATCCGCGATAAGCGAAACAATATTTTTGAACCGACTTCTGGTTACTACGCAAGTTCGTCGATGGAATACACTGGTCTTGGTGGTACTTATCGCTGGCTCAAGGGTGACCTTGAAGGCCGCTACTATAAGCCTATCTGGGGAGATCTTGTTCTTCGTACGAGAGCCACCGTGTCTCAGCTGTTCAAGACAACAACTCGCGAGATTCCGCGTGTCGAAAGATTCTCCATGGGTGGTGCAAGAAACATGCGGGGTTATAACCTGGAAGACATCGGTCCTCGTCGTCTTGCATTGAACACGAATACTAATCAGGTTGAGGCCTTCAACTTCGGTGGTCTCTTTAACCTCCTCACGACGGTTGAGCTTGAACATCCCCTTATCAAGGAAGCCGGACTCAAATGGGTGGTCTTTTATGATACCGGTAACGTGTGGGAGAACCATCCTGGTGTTGGCGGCGATTACTCTCTGCGTGCCGACTATGGATTTGGTTTCCGTTGGTTCTCGCCGATCGGCGTTCTTCGCTTCGAGTTTGGTTTCCCGGTCAATCCGCGCCAGAATCGTCTCGGCAAGCAGGGTGACAATGAAGCCTCGAACCAGTTTAATTTTGACATAGGACAATTATTCTAATCGTTGTAGAGTTTTCACTCTAAGGAGAACATATGAAGTCGATCATCGCATTACTTGCACTGGCCCTCTCGCTTCCGTCATTCGGCGCGACTCTCGTGGGGCTCGTTGATATCCAGAAAGTCATCACTTCGATCAAAGAAGGAAAGACTGTTCAGAAGACGCTTGAGAAGTCATTCAATGACAAGAAGGCCCTCCTGAAAAAAGACGAAGATAAAATCAAGAAGGCACAGGAAGATTATAAAAAGCAAAGCATGGTTCTTGCCGAAGCAGCACGCCTGAATAAAGAACGCGAGCTTCAGGAAATGATGATGGGTCTCCAGAATAAGACGATGGAGTTCCAGCGCGAGATCCAGAAAATGGAAGCTGATCTCAAGAAGCCACTTCTTGAAAAACTTCGTCCGATCATTGATGAAGTTTCAAAAGAAAACGCAGTGGCAATGACCTTCGAACTTTCTGCAGCTCCGATTGTTTACGCCGAATCTAAGAAAGACATCACTGAAGACGTGATCAAAGCGTACGACAAAAAGTATCCTGGAAAATAAATGAAAATCCAGGACCTGGTCAGGTACGACCAAAGTCTCAAGTTTGTTCACAACCCTGAATGGCCAGAAGAGATTCTGGCCATTTCAGCATTAGACGCGCCAACGGAAAAAAGCATTGTCTTCGTAAAGAATTCCAAATTTCTCCGGAAGTTTGTCGCTCGCTTTGATGAGCTCGCAAGACTAAAAGTCGGAGCGATCATTGATGAGAAATTTTTCTCCTCGATTTCTCCCGAAGACAAAGAGCTCCTCTTAAAGCTTGCTTGGTTTGGGACAGCAACGAATGTGGCACTCGCACTGACTTCGCTTTCAAAACCATTCTATGAAAGAAAGTTCAAAGGAATGAACACTCAGGCCGATGGCAGGCAGATGGGAACGACGGACATTGATCCGACTTCCTTCATCTCGCAGAATGTTTTTATCGGTGAGAACGTGAGAATCGGCGCCAACGTCGAAATTCTTCCGGGGTCAGTCATCCTTCCGAATGTTGAGATCGGGGATAACACAAAAATCTACGGCAACGTTACCATCTATCCGTTCACGAAAATTGGAAAGAATTGCCGCATACATTCCGGAACCGTCATTGGCTCCGATGGCTTCGGCTATACTTTCCACCAGGGCCAGCACCAGAAAATTTGGCACATGGGTGGAGTCGTCATTGGAGATGATGTGGAAATCGGTTCCAACTCCTCCGTGGATCAGGGAACTTTTTCTCCGACGATGATTGGTTCGGGAACTCGAATTGATAATCTTGTTCAGGTCGCGCACAACTGTAAAATCGGCAAAGGCTGTGTTCTTTGCGGACAAGTGGGTCTCGCTGGTTCAGTGACTCTCGAAGATTTTGTCGTAATCGGTGGAAAGGCCGCTCTCGGTCCTGATTGTCATATCGGCATGGGATCACAGATCGGTGGCATGGCAGGAGTGATGGAAGGCGCGATCTGGCCTGCTGGTTCGAAGATCGCAGGATTTCCTGCGCGCGATGTCCGTGAGTGGCTGAGAGGTCTCGCCCTCACAAAAAAAATGGCAGAAGGAAAATAAGGAGTTTTCATGTTGATGGATAAAAAGCAGGTCATGCAATTTCTTCCGCACAGAGATCCGTTTCTTTTCATTGATAGCGTGAAGGAAGTTGTACTTCCGGAATCACTCAAGGGAAAGAAAGGTCCATTCAAGCCAACGGAGATGATTGGCGGGAAAAGTATCTGCAATTTCCGTGTTGATAATACCGTTAAAGTTCTTGAAGGACATTTTCCAGGAAGGCCAATTCTTCCGGGTGTCGTTCAGGTTGAGATGATGGCGCAAGCGGCGTCCTTTCTTTGCATTCATTTGCTCGAGAAACCGATTGAGCAGACCAAGCTTGAAGTCGCTCTTATTACGGTCGACTCCGCGAAATTCAAAAAACCAATAATTCCTACGATGGACCTGGAGATTCATGCGACTCTCGAGAAAACCCGCGGTCCATTCCAGAGTTATAACTGCGAAATTTATTCAAACGGTGAGCTCATGTCCCAGTGTTCGGTCATGGCCACTATCAAAATCGATTAAGGAATTTTATGTCTAAGAATTACGAAGCTCACCCGATGTCGTTTGTTCATCCCGAAGCGAAGATCGGAAATAATGTAAAGATTGGTCCATTCTGTGTGATCGGTGCGAATGTTGAAGTAGGCGATGATTGCGTTTTTCACTCCAACGTCGTTGTTGATGGACACACGAAAATTGGCAAGAACAATAAGTTCTTCCAGTTCGGTTCCATCGGCGCTCCTCCACAGGATACTTCTTACAAGGGTGAGCCAACGGAAACTATCATCGGTGACAACAATACTTTCCGCGAATATGTTTCCATTCACCGCGGGACATTGAAGCAGGATAAAAAGACCGTCATCGGATCAAACTCTCTGTTCATGGCCTACTGTCATATTGCTCACGATTGCACGCTCGGAAACAATCTCACCTTCGCGAACTCCGTGAACCTTGCCGGTCACGTGAATATCGGAGACCGGGTCATCATCGGCGGTAACACAGGTATTTCTCAATTCGTGACTCTTGGTCGTGGTGCTTACATCGGCGGTGGTGCTGGTATTGATCGAGACGTTCCCACTTTTTGTACCGCAATGGGGAACCGTGTGAAGCTCAAAGGCATCAACATCATCGGACTTAAACGTCAGGGCAATTCAAAAGAAATCGTTTCAGAGGTCGTGGACTTCTACAGGACAATGGAATCTTCGGCGCTTTCTCCTCGCGCTTTTGTTTCTCATCCTGAACTGATGGAAGAATTTAAAAACAACGCAATTGTGCAAGAGATTGCAACTTTTATCAAAAAGTCTGAAATCGGTATTGCACCATTTATGGCCGATTAATATGAAAAAAGTTCGTGTAGCAGTATTAGGATATGGTCACCTCGGAAAATGGCACTGTCAGAAAGTCGAGGCCCACAAAGACGTAGCTGAGTTCGTCGCCATCGTTGAGAAATTTCCTGCAGGTCAAGATGCCGCGAAGGCCGCACATCCGGGTGTGAAAGTCGTTTCCGATATCAAGGAAGTTATCAACGATATCGACGCTGCGTTTGTAGTCACTCCAACTTCCACTCACTTTGAGCTCGTGAAATATCTCCTCGAAAATAACAAACATGTATTCTGCGAGAAACCGGTTTGTTCTAACGATGCAGAAGCGATGAAGCTCAAGGAAATCGCGACCGGAAAAAAAGTGGTCCTCCAGGTGGGGCACTCTGAGCGCTTCCATGAGGCCTGGGAAAAACTTCGTAGTACTTTCCAGTCGCTTCCTGCACCTTATACCATCCGGATCAATCGCTACGCTCCTTTCAAGGGACGCGCAACGGACGTTGATGTCGTTCAGGATCTCGCGATCCATGATCTCGATCTTCTGATGTATCTCTTTAAGGCAAAACCACTCGCTATCTCGGCGACTGGCCACAAGATCCGCACCGACAAGTGGGATCATGCTTCGATCTATGTTCAGATGGATCATGGATGTGACGCTTTTGTTGTCGTGGGAAGAAATGCCACGAAAGAAGTACGTGATGTGGAAGTGGTTTCAAAAGACGGAACCATTCACGTCGATCTTTTTGCGAACAAATATTCAGTGGCAGTCTCCGGTAAATACGAAGACGGAACATTTGTGAAAGAAGAACCTTACACAAAACGCGATCATTTGTTCCTCGAGCACACTCATTTCTATGATTCTGTGCTCTCCGGAAAACCTGCTATTGTGCATTTGCAGGACGGTATGAATGCGGTTCACCTTGTGGACAGTGCTCTCAAGGCAATGGCATCGGGCAAACCCTCTCCGGTGAAACTTGCCTAGTTGTCTCATCATCGCCGGTGAAAAATCCGGCGAAGAGCATGCGCTTTCTTTTTTTCCTGAGCTCGTGAAGCTTTGTCCGGACACGAAATTCTTTGGTGTCGGCGGTGACGATCTTGAAAAACTAGGCGTTGAACTTCTTTATCATTTAAAAGATTTCTCCAGCATGGGTTTCTCGGAAGTCGTGGGGAAGATTCCCTTTTACTTCGGAGCACTCAAGCGTCTCGAGAATGAAGTTGTCTCTCGCGGAACCAAGACCGCGATCGTGATCGACTTCCAGGACTTCAATCTCCGACTTGCAAAACGTTTATCAAAGAGAGGAGTGCGTGTTCTTTATTACGTCGCTCCTCAGGCCTGGGCATGGAAAGCTCATCGCGCGGAAACACTCAAATCAGCAGCTCATACATTATTTACAATCCTTCCATTTGAGAAAGAATGGTTTGGTTCTCGTGGAGTGAAGCAGGTGAGGGCGATTCCTCATCCACTTGCCCTCACTTACAAAGAAGGCGTAAAAGAAATTCCCGCAAAGCCCTTTGGTTCATGGAATGAAAAAGTAAAAATTCTTCTTCTTCCGGGAAGCCGTCGTTTTGAAGTGGAAAGTCTTCTTCCGGAATTTATCGCTACGGTCGATGAGCTTCGGAAAACTCATAAGGTTGAGGCACATCTGGTGAAGGTGCCACATCTCCCTGATAAGTATTATTCTCTGTACGCCGGCAAAGTGGACGTTATTCACGAGTCGACTGATCTCGTGAGGGCGATGAAGGAGTGCCACTTCGCACTTGCTGCCAGTGGAACTGTCACGCTTGCGACGGGACTTTTTGAGCTTCCGACCATTGTTGCCTATAAGGCCTCGCTTCTGAATGAATTTATTTTTTATAACTTCATTAAGTACAAAGGTGCTATTTCGCTCACTAATATCATTCACGGAAAAATGATTTTTCCTGAATTCACCCAAGGTGAGGCCAATGCCAAGCGATTCCTTCGGGTAATTAAAACTTGGATGGAGAACGAAAAGATTTATAATGAAATGAAGAAGGATCTGAAAGAAACGAAAAATCTTCTCTCAGGTGACAAGTTTTCAGTGCCGGAATACATGGCACAGGTGATCCATGATTGAACCTCTTCGTAAGAGCAAGCTGCGGTTTAAGTCCGTCGTAAAAACGACGTCGCTCATGCCGTTTTCCTTTGCTTGGGAATGGGTCTACCGCATTCGTCGTTCTTTTTATGAATACGGTCTCTTTAACAAAACTGTCTTTAAGGTGCCGGTGATTTCAGTTGGAAATCTTTCTTTCGGTGGAACCGGTAAGACTCCGACGATTGTGTGGCTGGCGGACTGGCTCATCACTCGTGGGCTCACTCCTGTCGTTCTCACTCGCGGCTACAAAGGGCAGCTTGAACATTCATCGGGTCTGCTAAAATCCGGACAGAAATTTCGTCTCAATCCTTTCGACTACGGCGATGAACCGCTCATGATCTCCAACAAGATGAGTAAGGGTGCAGTCATCGTCGGAAAGAAGAGAGCAGAAAATCTCCTGAAATATTTCTGGGATGTGCGTCCCGATGTTGTCCTTCTCGATGATGGCTTCCAGCATTTGCAGATCTATCGCTCATTCAACATTGTCCTCTTTGATGCAACAATGCCACTTGATCTCTATAAAGTGGCGCCGATTGGTTATCTTCGCGAGGGCTTCAGTGCACTGAAAGACGCGGATGCAATTGTGATTTCGCGTTCTGATCTCGTGACCCCGGAAAAACTTCAGAAGCTTACCGCCACCATTGAAGGTCATATTCATCACAAACCGGTCATGGCCCTCACACGCTATCACTCAGTAGGGGTGTTTGATGTGCACGATAAGTACATCTTCTCTATGCACCAGCTGAAGGGACTCAAGGCGATCGCGGTCACCGCAATTGCTTCTCCGGATTCGTTCTATCACTATCTGGAAGGCGCAGGGGTTGAGATCTGTGAGAAAGTGAGCTTTTCAGACCACTATTTCTTCACTCCGGAAGATGTGAATGATCTTCTCATCAAGGCCTCGCAGCAATCGGCAGTCATCATGTGTTCCGAGAAGGACATGGTGAAGATGAAAAGAGTGTCGCTCGATAGCCGGATCCTCTTCATCAAAGTAAAAGTTGAGTTTGTTAGTGGGGAAAAAGAGCTTCTTTCCGCTTTAAGCAAAGTTCTCCATCTTGATTCGCCTGTCTAATCCCCTAAGATTTAAGAAGACTATACAAGGGAATGACATTGAAAACGCTGTGGCTGACGTTGCTGCTTTTAGGCTCCTGTGCATCCTGGAAACAGAAAGATTTTGAAAAGTCTCTGGAGAAATCTCCGGATCCCACTCCTGAAGTGACGAAAGAAGCTGCGCCTATCCTGGAAAAATTTGAAGTTAAAGATGTGAAAGAAGAACCCAGGCCGGTCGCACCCGTGGAAGTTAAAAAAGTCACGAGCGTAAAAAAGAAAACAGAAACTAAAAAAGCCCCTGAAAAAAAAGTCGCTGAGAAAAAACCTGAAGCACCAGTAGTGAAAGGTCCACCCGCTCATTATCCGGAAGAGATGAATGCCCTGAATGAAAAAGGGAAGAAGGTCTGGGAACAATACGAGCCCAACCATCATCATCATATCGGCGAAAAAATCTTCCTCGATATTCACTACCTTGGAATGACCGTCGGAAAAATCATGGTCACCAATCAGGGCAAAAAGATGATCGACAACAAGGAAGTGTGGCACTTTCACGCACGCTTCAAGTCGGCGCCATTCTACTCAAGCATCTATGAGCTCGACGACACAGTTGATACGTATGTCACTACCGATAAGTTCCAGTCTCTGAAATACACCGTTATCCAGAGGGAAAGTAAGGTCGAAGTGGACGACATTCAACTCTTTGATCACGAAGCCTTTAAGGTTTACTGGCTCTATCGCCAGGAGCGCTCGGGGAAAAAGAAAAACAAGAAAGAAGAAAAATTCATTCCTTATTACAGCATTGATCCCTTCTCCTCTCTGTTCCTCTATCAGGGTCTTCCTCTGAAAAACGGCGACGTTTACGAAATCCCCGTCGTGAACAAAGGAAAAGTTCTCATCATGCGCGCCAAAGTCGAAGCGCGCGAGACGATCGAAACTGAAACCGGTGTTCGCAAGGCCATTCGTCTGCAGGCCACCACTGCTTACTCCGGTGACAAGCTCAAAAGCGGCGACATGACTTTCTGGTTCAGCGATGATGAAAGACGCTCTCTCCTGAAAGCACAGGCCAAGATCAGTCTTGGTTCCGTCACTGCGGACATTGTAAAGGAATGATGAGAGAGAAAATCCGGCTTTCCGATCTCTCGGTTCTCTATGTTTGCCTTTCTCATGAATGGGGCACGATTGAACGTCGGTGTCTTGCGGATGCGGGTTACTTCAGAAACATCGGTGGCGCTTCCTTCATTCTCTGCCATGAAAAATCCCTCGTGGATCAGATGGCACAGAAAGAAGATATTCCGCGCCTGCATTTTCCCACTGACCTCACCACCTGGCGAAGTAAGCTCAATTTCTATTTCCAGATCCAGCACATTCTTCAAAAGCAGCAAGTCGATATTATTCATTCCTATAATCAGGAATCGCTTCTTCCGCTTGGAATGATCCTGAAAGGCATGGCCCACATTCCAATGATCTTTACCTTCAACGAGAATGTTCCATGGAAAAAAAGAAGTATCTGGGATCGTTGGTTTGTGTCGCGCACGGATTCTATTCTCACTTTCACTCCGAACATCCGGGATCTCGCCATCGAAGCTTTTCCGGTCAGTCCGCGAAAAATTATCGTCACCGGCGCAGGGATTGATTTTCCGGTGAAGATTTCGCGCGCGAAACACCCGGAGACAAAAAAGAAGATCATGACCTTCGTTCCAAGAAACGAAGACGATATCGGCACGATCCGCCTTTTTGCTGATTCAATCCCGCCCCTCATGAACTCACTGGCAGCGATGGAGTTTCATCAGAATCTGGTGTTCACATTTCTCACTGATATTTCCTGGTACACCCATCCGATGTACGACAGCCTGAAAAGAATGATTCTCGAACGTCATCTTGAAATGCACATCAGCTTTGAGACGCGTCCGCTTGAAAGTAAAAGTTTTGAAGACTGTGATATCTTCGTTGGCCTACCGATGAAAGAACTCTTCAGCGATCTTGATCTCTATGCGCTCGTCACGCAAACTCCCGTGCTTCTTCCGCGAACTTCGACGAGACAGCAAATCGTGAAGCAGGGAAAATTCGGCGAGACTTATCATCCCGAAGATGGACGTGAATTGAAGGATAAAATCATCAAGATCCTCACCAACTACGAGACCTACGTGGAAGAACTCAACGGTGTGGAACTCGAACTTCAAGAGCAACACCACTTCGAGCGATACGCGGAAACTCTCTACGCTCACTATGAAAAGCTCTATACCCAACGCCTTCGCTACACTCAGAAGAGGCGTCTCGCCTCATAATTCCACCAGCTTACACCTCTCCCTCGGGAATCCCTTTTTAACGCGCGATAACTCCCGGTAATTCTTTGCTTTTTATGCCCGCATGATTTATATTTTCCGCTCTCCAGTAGGAGAATTAATGTTTAGTAAAAGGGGGGCTATATAATGGCCACCACAAAAGCAACTGCCTCTAAATCCTTTGAGATCCCGGCATGGGTAAAAGGTTTTGATTTCGAAATGGGAGAAATCAAAGAAACTGTTCCGAAGACCGAATTCGGAGACATGATTAACGGAGCTAACGCGAAGAACTTCGCTGAAGGCGAAGTGTTCATGGGGAAAGTCGTAGCAATGAATGATGAATTCGTTACTGTCGACATCGGTTACAAGCAAGAGGGTCTCGTACTCGCTCGCGAATTCCGTAACTACGACGGAACAATGAAGGTTAAAGTTGGAGATGAAATCCAGGTTTACCTCGAGAAGCTTGAGTCACAAATGGGGAACCTCGTTCTCTCTAAGGACAAAGCTGAAATCCTTAAGGCCTGGGATAAAATCTCTGAGGCCTGCGAAAAAGGTGAGCCTGTTGAAGGTACCGTTATCGCAAAAGTTAAGGGCGGTCTCTCAGTTGATATCGGTGTTAAAGCGTTCCTTCCAGGTTCGCAGATCGATATCCGTCCAGTTAAGAACCTTGATAAGTACATTGGTAAAACAATGGAATTCAAAGTTATTAAGTTCAACAAGAAACGTGGGAACATTGTTCTCTCTCGTCGTGCCATCCTCGCTGAAGAGCGCGGCCGCATGAGAGACGACACACTCACTCAGATCCAAGAGGGTATGATCGTGAAAGGTATTGTGAAAAACATTACTGATTACGGCGCATTCATCGATCTCGGTGGTGTTGATGGTCTCCTCCACATTACAGATATGTCTTGGGGTCGCGTGAAGCATCCTTCGAACCTTCTCAATGTTGGTGATGAAGTTGATGTTAAGATTCTGAAATACGATGCTGCTAAAGAGCGCGTATCGCTCGGTCTCAAGCAAGTTCAACCGAATCCTTGGGAATCTGCTAAAGACAAATATATGCCAGGCTCGAAGGTCACCGGCGAAATCGTATCTGTTAAAGACTACGGTATCTTCGTTGAGCTTTCTGACGGCATCGAAGGCCTCATCCACGTTTCTGAGATGAGCTGGACAAACAAGAAATCTGCTAACAAGACCTACAACGTAGGTGAGAAAGTAGAAGCGGTTGTTCTCGAAGTTGACGTTGAGAACAAGCGTATCTCTCTCGGCCTTAAGCAACTCATGCCAAATCCATGGGACGCTCTTGTTAACAAATACCCAGTTGGTAAGACAGTTGAAGGCACAGTGAAAGCTGTTGTCGACTTCGGTCTCTTCGTTGACCTCGGGGAAGAAGTGGATGCCCTCATTCACGTTTCTGACCTTTCTTGGACACGTAAGAACATCAACCCTGCTGAAGAATTCAAAGTCGGACAGAAAGTTAAAGGCGCAGTTGTTACTGTAGATCCTGACAACCAGAAGTTCTGCCTTGGTCTCAAGCAGCTCGAGGAAGATCCTTGGAAGCGCATTGAAGAGCGTATGCCAGTTGGCTCACCTGTTGAAGGTGAAGCTGTTCGTATCACTGAGTTTGGCGTATTCGTTGAACTCGAAACTGGTATTGAAGGCCTCGTTCACATCTCTGAGATGTCTGAAGAGCGCGTAGAGAAACCGTCTGACAAAGTTGCTAAAGGCGACAGAGTTAAGGCGATCGTTATCTCTATCGACAAGCAAGCTAAGAAAATCGCTCTCTCTATGAAAGCGGTTGCTTCTGGCGAGTACAAGTCGAACTACAAGCCGGAGGTTGCACAACCTTCTACGCTTGCAGACAAACTCAAAGGTTTCAAAGTTTAATTGTTATCCACAATTAGATAGATCGAAGGGCCCGCGAATGCGGGCCCTTTTATTTGGGTTTGACCTGTAAATTCAAGAAATTATGCCTTTCTGCCGATACGAATCCTTGTGAAGATATGGGTAGTTTTCCTGCTCATTCTGGCCCTTCCCGCGTTCGCCTCTGCTGAGTGCGAAGATTACGAATTTCAGGGAATGGTGAGACTTCACGACAAAGCTTTTTTCATTCACATTCATGAAGGAACTCTTTCTGAAATGCAGATCCCGATCCCAAAATCTGAGGAGCTGAAATTTCTTCCGTACCACGAAGAGCTCGCGAGCGGGAAATTTGAAAGTGGCACTTTCACAAATCTGGATTTCGCTATTCCGGATGGAGAACAGTTCCTGAGAAAGAAGGAGAATTGCAAATGATCACCATTCTTCTCCTTCTCACTTCATTCACTGTGTTCTCTCAAACTCTTCACCTGGCAGTGCTCGGTGGAAGTGGTGAGCCGCAAAACAAAGATACGACGATCTTTGATAGCGGTCTGGAGAAAATGGGAGAGTTCAACCGCTCTCATCCTGGTATTAAATCTCAGGTGATGTTCAATGGTGGCCACGCAAAGACGGAAGAAATCGCGCGAGTTGGTTTTGGTTCGAGCACTCCTTTCAGCGCCAAGGGCTACTACCAGATTATTCAGGATTATAAGACGAAGCTCGCGAACGGCGAGATTAAAAGCGGCGACAAAATTCTTCTCGATATCTATTCTCACGGGGCCACCCGCGATCTTGCGGAAAAATCTCACAAGATTGCAGCAGGTGCCGGCACTATGACCAACGCAGACAGCGTCTCGGGTGTCACTACCGTCTCACTCGATGAACTGAAATCTCTTTCGGATTTGGCGAAGTCCAAAGGTGTGAAACTCGCTATCGTAGATCTCAGCTGTCACTCCGGAAATTCGCTCGCTCTCGCAGGTGACAATACGTGCGTGATCTCCGCGACCGGACCGAACCACTACTCAGGCGCAGGAACCATGTCATTCGGTACGATTTTTTCCGGAAGTCTCGCTTCAGGAAAAAGTCTGGAAGAAGTTTATCTCAATGCCCGTGCGCAGTTCAATGATCCTTCATTCCCGATGATTTCTTCGCCTGCGGGGAAAGAGGTTCAGGAAAAACTCTATGATAAAGAAACTCCCTTTCTTTATTACTACAGTCCACTCAATGATAAGTTCACGCCCTATATGGAAAGCCTCGCAACCGGCGTTGGTGAATGCAGCATCGATTCCAATCTCTTTGGTCTCAACTCAGAGATAGATAAACTTTTGAAGGCGGGAGCAAATGCGGAGCTCACGAACAAACTTGAAAACTTCCGCTCAGCGCTCACGGAGTATCACGATTACATCCGTGATCTGAAACAGAAGATGGACGCATTTGGTGTAGGGGAAATTTCAAAACCCTATCAACTCTGTAGCGGTGACCTTTGTGTTACCTATACCGCGAAGGAAATTGCGTCTAAGGATTTTGCGGCACTCAGACCTTACTACGAAGACCAACACAATAAAAAAATGCTCGATATCCTGGGCCAGGCAACAAGTTTGAAAGGTCAGCTTCTTGCTCAGAATTCTTCAGTGAAGGACGCGGCCAGATTTTGGCAGAGTCTTCCGGATCTTCAGCGAAAATCTTCCATGCTTCAATCAAACGTTGCCAAGTCTCAGCGTGAGTTATATCTCGAAATGTATCGTCGCTCACAAGCGACAGGGCCTAACCCTTGCCGCGACTTTAAACTCTAACGAGTCTGATAAACCGCCTGGACGATTTCAAACTGCGGTTTAGCTCCTGCTTTTTTGAGTTCCTGATAATCCTTGAACAGATCTTCATGAGTGGACTGAACAAACTGCACTTCCAGTTGTTCGTTGTAATAGTATTCGTTCCACTTTTTCAGAATTTCCTGGCGATCATTCCCGTCAACACCCGTAAGCTTGATCGTCGAGGTGAGTGGGTGGAAAGTATCGAGGCGCTTGTCATACACGACATTGGCCTCTCCTGAATTTTCTGAATGAAAGAACACAAAGCCATTTTTCTCCATGAGTTTTACTCCCATTTCGTTGTGATAGTTTTCAGCCGCGACGGCGTGAACAAAGGGAGCAAACTTCATACCACGTGGAAGACCAGGCAAATTTCGGAGCTCTTCCTGATGAATATCCGCCGTGGATTCCGCAACCGGAACTACTGCAGGTTTTCTGTCCTCTTGTGAAGGAGACTGAAATTTTGGAGCGGCCATCGTAGTCGAAACAAATTCCTGCTGATGAAATTCATCGTGATTGGTGACCGGTGCCGGGGCCTTGATGTAATAGAGAAGAACTCCGGAAAAAAATCCCAAGAGAGCGATGCCATGCTTTCTCATTGCTGGCCTCCATTGATTTTAAGTTCCCATGAAACAAGTCGTCCGGAGTTTCCGCTTTTTCCGTCGATGACTTTGATCGTCCAGTTTCCTCCTGAGCTTTCCCCGTAAAAGGCATTGGATAAAAGCGTGAATCCATAAAGACCCTGGTCTTTAATATTGCTGTTAATACGCAGGATCTTACTCACAGTTCCCGAAGGAGAAGTGAGCTCGACTCCGATGTCGCTGATGAAAGGATGATCGATCTGAACATTGATCTGAACTGCTTCTACCTTCAGATGATGAGTGACATTGAGAGAATGTTTCGTTCCGTTGGCGGAATTATCCGGAATGACCAGGTTGATGTAATTCGAACGATAATCCCAGTCGCCATTGGTTTCCGTTTCCACATAAGCACCCAGAGGAAAGGTGTAGTTCTTTGCCAGCGTCACTGCTTTTTCAGCGTCCACGCGACCGAAGCCGAAGGTATTGGAGAACTTCATCCCCGCAGCGTTCACAATATAATTGTAGTCATAGACGTGGCCGGCGAGATTTGCGTTCGCCGGATGTCCGTAAGCGGCGGTGGAATACTGAATGGGATTGGCGGTCGTCGCGAGAATATGTTTCACATCTCTCCAGCTAAGTTCCGGATTGGCCTCAAGGATCAGTGCCACGACACCTGCGAGAGTCGGTGCCGCAGAAGATGTTCCGTTCATGATGTTGGTGTAGTTACAGAGAGAGTTGAATTCACTTTGACCACGATTGAAGTTACTGCTCCAGGAAGAAGAAGTAGAGAACCCCTTCGAGCAACCCTGAAAATCTGTCGTGATCATCGCCGGAGCAGAGTCGCCGAATTCACCACCCGCTGACGTTATCCAGACGTTACTGCCCGGACTCGAATAAGAAGAAACCTTGCCCGCAGCGTTCGAGGCGGCGGTGACAACGAGATAGGGATGGTTCTGATCTTCATTGGTGTTCGCGTTCCCCCAGAAAGTACTGCTGTCGTTCTGGTGGCACTGAGAGTTTTTTCCCTGATAATCGTTCCCCGCCGCCTTGAGGTAGATCGCGCCTTTTCCATTCCGGAGAGTGGTGACACCTTTTTTATAAGCGGCGACAACTTCAGGTGTGGTTGGAACAAAGAAGCAGTTTGCGTAACCGTAACTGTAGTTGAAAATGTCAAAGTCACCGATGATCTGATCAAGGACTCTTGATTCATAGGAAGAACTTGTGTCCTTGAATTGCCCGATGAAATAAAATCCGGCCCACTTCGCTCCCGGAGCAACCCCCATGGAACCAATCCCATTTCCCGCGACCGCACTGATCAGTCCGGTCACTGAAGTTCCGTGCGGGTTTCCATCTTCAGGAATTGGTTGAGAGTTATGCCACGTCGAAGGAGCACCCGAATAACTTCTGTGTTCTCCCGCGAGTTGATTAGCGGAAAGATCGGGATGATTTGTTTCCATGCCCGAGTCAGAAACAGCGATGCGGATGCCGCGACCGATGTATCCGAGATCGTGAGCACGCAGAACTCTCAGATCATTTCCCGCAGTGCCCGCGCCGCTCGAAAAAGATGTTTGTCCCGTGTTCTGCAAGTGCCACGCATACGGTACAAGCGGATCCGCACCTTCCGTGGAAACTTCCACCGGGACCGGTTGATTGTCATCGGGATTCACCCGGACATTCACCGTTTCCGGACTACCGGTATCCTTTGAATTACAGGAATAAAAGAAGAAGAGAAAGAAGAGCAGGGTAGTTGTCTTGTTCATCCTCACTCCTTGAAAATGAACTCTTTAGCCACTCTATCGCAGGCAAAATGCACCACCGCCTTGGAAGAATTTGCCGTA
Source organism: Bacteriovoracaceae bacterium (assembly GCA_045805035.1). Taxonomy (GTDB): domain Bacteria; phylum Bdellovibrionota; class Bacteriovoracia; order Bacteriovoracales; family Bacteriovoracaceae; genus Peredibacter. The sequence continues at coordinate 41,050 of JBJMLZ010000248.1, read as the reverse complement.
TAAGAAGAACAAAAATGTGCTAACATGCAGTTATGTAATTCTTCTCCAGCACACTCTTATTTTATTCCCTTACATTCACTAACCGGAGTCATGTCCATGAATATCAAATTCCTTGATGTTGTTTTCCCGTTCCACTCATTCAAGGACTTGCATGTTGCGATTGATAAGAATTTTGCTGGTGCTCTTTACGGTCCAGCTGCCCCAGATAAGAAAAGACGTCTTTCAGTTTCCGGATTTGATTTCAAGGGAACTCAACCGAAAGAAAATCCGGAGACGAAAGAGAAGACCCGAAAGAAAGATCGAAAGAAGAAGGAAGGAATTTCTTCATCCGAAGTATCGTTCAACGAAACCACGTGATCATCGTTTCTCTGATCATCAGCGGCTCCGAAGAATGTACCGGAAATATTAGTAGTAGAAGCTATAGGTAAGCTGGATCTCGTCCACGGCATTTTTGTCTTTCACCGCAAGCCACGAGCGGCCGGTGAGACGAAGTTCGTGGACGAGATTCATATTAAAGCTGAGGCCCACGTCGTGGATCAGGCGATTGGCGCGAATATAATCAGCACGATTGAGATCATGCGCGAGCTCAAAGTCATAGTGAAACTTGAACTGCTCCGACATCGTCCAGATCGCCCCGAGTCCCGCTCCAGGAGCAATCCGGTATCCGCGATAAAAACCTTTCGAGGCCTCGCCAGTAAGATAGATCATCGAATAAAGATCCAGATCAGCGAAAGGTGACGTATAGGCCATGCCAAAACCTGTGCGGAATTGATGAGAGAGACAACGATTGCAGGTTCCATCGTACACCCGATACGAGCGACCGGCGGCACGCCATGACCATTTGAATTCATCACGAGTCACCGGAAAAAGTGAAAATGCTTCTCCGTATTTTATTTCTTCCACGTAGATGTTGTTGGTCTTCTGGCTTCTGAGTTTGAGTTTGGCCATTTCCAGGAGGGAGTTTCGCGGGTAACCCGGATCCTGATCCAGAAGATCGTGAAGGGCCGCGCGCATGGAAAGTTCGGTGTATCTGCCCATCGAAGCATTGTTTCCGTAGCCGAGACCATATTTCTGTGAATTGTGCGAAAGATCCGGCCGCATTTTTCTGACGGGCAAAGTTTCTCTCACATCCGGGTATTCAACTTTCCCGCCGACTTTCGCCCGCTGGATGAGAATACTCTTCAATCTCGCTTCCTGATCTTCGGAGAATTTTTTTTCTTCGAAGCGTTCATAGCGGAGGTCCGCAATTGCGGCTTCCAGAATTTTTGCATCCGTTACTTCTTCCGGAGCGATCTTTCCTTTCGCGAGTGATTTCATCTGAAGATGTTCACTCTGACTCAGGCCCGACAGTCTTTGGGTAACGGTTTTTTTGAAAGCAGGACGATAGTGAACATCTTTAATGGCATTCTTTTTTTTACTCAGGACTTTCACTGTATCGACCGGAATCGTCTCGAAATCGAATTCTTTTGAAAGCACCCAATCAGGATTGGCAGCTTCAAGCAGCGTGAGAAGCTGGTAAGAGCAGTTTTCACGAAAAAAATAATAATCAAAGTAGGTATTCTTCTGAAGTTCCCAGATATGGGCAAGAAGTCGATCTACTTGTTCTGGAGTGAGATTGAGATCATATTCCCACAAATCACGGTTTTCGTTCTCAATGTATTCATTGAGCTTCATGTAATATGGCTTCATATTGAACTGTCCGGTGTATCCGCCGAACACGCCCCGTATGGCGAAAATCACACCGCTCTCGGTAGTGGTGAGAGCAGAAAAATCAACGCCGTAATCCGAAATACTTTTCTTGTCTGAAGAATTGATCCTGAGAAAGGTATGTCCAAAGATTGAGGCAGGATTATTGGCATAGTAACTGGCAAAGATCACCGTCACGGATTGGGCGGGAAGATTTTCTCTCCACCACTGATAGTCCTTACATTCAACCGGTTTCGGATCAATCGAAAAAACTTTTTTGAGATACTGAAACCGCGCGGGAAATGCACACTGAGGGTGACGTATATCCGCTGGTCGTGATTCGTCCTGAAAAGCTTTCACGGAAGCGATCATTTCCGCCTGGGGATCATGCTTTCCATCTTCCGAAAAAAAGAATCCTTCGCCGTCGGCTTCAGATTCGATCCGGAAAAAAGCATTCCTCCGGTAGTGCATGAGCGTGTACCACTCACGAGACTGAGAAGCCTTATCAGCAATCTCTTCAACGGTGGCGGAAAATGCTGAAGGTATAAAGAGGACGAGCAGGAAGAAAATTTTCATGAAAAAGAAGGGCCGCAGGATATGCGGCCCTTATGAATTATGCCTGGCAGTTAAGTGAGTTCGCGATTGTGCGCGCTTTTCTTACGAGATCAGCAGGAGTTTTTCCTTCCACGATCTCAGAGAAATTAGACTGAAGAGCAGAAGAGAAAGCTTCTGAAGAACAGCCCATAGCTGCAGCGAAACCAGTCAGGTACTCGCCCTGGCCTTGAGCAATTTCAGTCATGAGGTTTTCATAGTTAGCATCAGCATAGTGAAGTGGCTTCATGTCCGCTTTCACAAGCGCGTGCTGCTCGCACCCGATTGTCCCGGAAGTCATGCCGAAGGTTGGAGGTACAAACGCATTCGTAGTGAAGCGAGTAGTAGTGGCAGAGAAGGTTTTCTTCTTAGTGACCTGCCAGCCGAGACCACATCCGTCAGAAGTGTCATCAGCGAGAGCGGCGAATGAGCCGAGTACGAGAGCAGCAACGAGAACAAACTTAAACATCTTTCCTCCTTGGAAATTGTGATGTCGGACCCTTGAAATAAGGATGTCTTAATTATGTCTCATCTGCTTTGCATTAAACAAAAAAAAAGGGCCGCAAGCGCGGCCCTTTTGGGGGAAGAATTCTTGTTTAGTGAGCGATCATTGCTTTCATTGAACCGTCACCATTGATGTAGATGGTGTCGTTTCTTTCAAACGCCTGGTAGAGCGAGCTCATTGAATACTTGATAGTGATCATCGCACCAACGATTGGGTTCGCCTTCGTTCCGTGGTTGATCATCCCTGTGAGTTTCATAGACGAGTTGAATGTCCAGCCGTGAGCTACCTGGATAGAAGAAGGAATGATGTTGATACCGGTGAGGTATTTCCCTGCACCATTATAAGAGCCGCCGTACGAGTAAGTGACTTTGTACTTGAACACCACCGGTGCAGCACCTGTTGGTGAAACAACTTTCGCCGTGATCATTTTTTCTACTGGAAGAGAGAAGCCTTCCATGTCGAATGGATCAACTGCGTTTCTTGTCGCAGGGTCAGTCGCTGGATTTGAAGGATCACGTGGAAGAATTGAAATCGGAGCGTAGTCCGTAGTGACTTTCGGACGTCCGTGTTCGACGAGAGCATAAACTGCTTCACCGAGGGCCACGACATCTTTAGCCGCCGAGATTACGCCGCTAACTTGTGTTACGCGATCATTGAATGTCGGCGCCGGAGTAGTTGGTGCCGGAGTTGGAGTTGGAGTAGGAGTTGGGGCCTGCTGCTTGAGCACACCAGAGAAGGAATCTGAAATCTCCAGAGTTCCGAGTTCTCCTTTTAAGTGTGTCGTCTTCGCCTGAAGCGACGTTGCGAGTACGAGTGCGGTCAAAGCGATGGTTTTTTTCATTTTTCCCCCTATGAAAAATCCTGTTTCACGGACTTCTACCAATGTGAGGGATGGAAGGTCAAGAATTGTCATTGAGTGTTACATTCTTATACCGGCTACGCGTTAAAATAGCTATTCCAGATACTTAAGTGCCTTCTGGCTTAAGCTTACCTAATAGTAAGTATAAGTTTGGCTAAGATTTAGCCTGGATCATAAAGGCCACATGGATGTCAGTGTGGTGGAAATCCTGAGGGATTGTCCACTGGCTGATCTCTTTGACCACATATTGAGAAGTCACAATTGAGTGGAGCTCGAACTTTCTTTTATTGGTGGAAAAAACCAGTGTTCCTCCGGGTGAAAGAAGCTGCATGCAATCTCTCACCAGAATCGGATGATCTCTTTCAATGTCGAGATCTTCTTCCATGCGCTTTGAGTTTGAGAAGCTCGGTGGATCGAGAAGAATCAAATCATATTTCACACCGGCCTCTTTCCTGTTTTGGATATCTTTCATCACATCGGCTTGCTGAAATTCATGTAGCTTGGGATTGAGATTGTTGCGCTTGAAATTCTCATAGGCCCAATCGAGATAGGTCCTCGACATATCCACCGATGTCACAGTCGCTCCGCCCATTGCAGAAGCAACACTCAGTGAGCCGGTGTAACAAAAAAGATTCAGAACTTTTTTGTCTTTGCTGTTGGCAAGCAACCACTGACGAAGAGGCCGCATATCAAGAAACAGTCCCGTATCGAGATAGCGTTTCAAGTTCACCAGAAATTTCATCGGAGGTTCATTCACCAGGAAATAATCCTGAGAATCATCCAGCTGCTTATATTGCTCATTCCCTTTCTGACGCTCGCGGATCTTGAAGTGTTGTTTATCAGCGGGAATCGCAAGGAGTTCTGTCAGAGCAAGCTCAATGTGCTCTTGATGTTTTTCACGCAACTGATCCTCTTCCGACGTCAGTTTTTTGCCCTGTTCGTAGATCACTGCCTCTTTTCCATAGATGTCGATGAGGTAGGGATATTCAGGGATGTCTTTATTATAAAGACGAAAGGCTTCAATACCTCCCTTGCTGAGGTATGACTTCAGCTTTTTGAGATTCTTTTGAAGACGGTTTCTGATGACGGTGTAATCTTGGGACACGCTCTTGCCTTTGATATGAGCATAATTATAAACTTCAGCTCACTCATATGTCTGCAGAAACGGATCGGGAAGAAGAATCAGGTGTCGCAACGGCGAAGAAGGATAAACTTCAGCGTCCACGCATGTATAAAGTCGTCATGCATAATGATGACTACACCACTATGGATTTCGTGATTCACGTTCTCGAAAAATACTTCCAGAAAACTTCACCAGAAGCACACGCCATCATGCTCGAAGTCCATACGCGGGGCTTCGGAATCTGCGGTACCTACACCTATGAAGTCGCTGAGTCGAAGGTGGCCAAAGTCATCAAGTATGCGCGTGAAAATGGTCACCCATTAAAATGCAGTACTGAGCCCGAAGAATAAAGCATTTACGAGCCTTGCCATTTTCCCAAGTGATCCCATCTTACGGTATAATTAGTCATGTGAGGGACCACGTATGATCAGTCAAAAACTCGAACAAATTCTCAATAAAGCTATAAAACGCGCGAACGAAAAGCGGCACGAATTTCTGACTCTCGAAAATGTTCTTTTTTCCATGCTGGAAGATGAAACAGTATCGGAAGTGCTGAACGATTGTGGCGCCAACATGGGCGATCTGAAAAAAGATCTGCAATCCTTTTTGAATGACGATGCCAATTTCTCTCTTCTTTCACCGGATGAGATCCAGGATCTGAACCGTAAACAGTTTGGTAATGATCAACTCCGCGAAGTGGCGCGGGAAAATGGGATTCTCTACCAGCCTGAAATCTCTCTTTCCTTGCAAAGAGTGATTCAACGGGCGGCGATCCACATTCAAAGCTCGGGAAAAAAATCTATCCAGGCCATCAATCTTCTCGTGGCGATGTTCAGTGAGAAAGAATCTCACGCGACTTATTTCCTCGAACGCCAGGGTGTCAATCGCATCGACATCGTCGAAAAAATTGCTCACACCGCAGACCGTCCGGTCAACAATGGCACTGAAGAAGTAAACATTGAAAACGGTGGCGAGACTTTCCGTCGCGAAGAAAAATACGAAAAAGCATTGGGAGAGTTCACTACGAATCTGAATCAGATGGCAAAAGAAGGGAAGATCGATCCGATCATTGGTCGCGAAGAAGAAATTCAGCGAATCATCCAGATTCTTTGTCGTCGCCGGAAAAACAATCCGATTCTGGTCGGAGACTCCGGTGTTGGTAAGACCGCCATCGCCGAAGGCCTTGCCAAAGCGATCGTGGAAAATCGTGTCCCATCATTACTTGCGAAGACCACGGTCTACGCACTTGATATGGCCTCGCTTCTTGCCGGAACCAAGTTCCGCGGTGACTTTGAAGAGCGCCTCAAGCTCGTTCTTCAGGCCCTGGAAAAGCAAAACTCCGAAAACGGCTCAATACTATTCATTGATGAGATCCACACAATTATTGGAGCAGGTGCGACCTCCGGTGGAAGCCTGGATGCCTCCAATCTTTTGAAGCCCGCTCTTTCTAAAGGTCAGATCCGTTGTATGGGATCGACCACTTTTGATGAATACCGCAAATACTTTGAGAAAGATCAGGCGCTGAACCGCCGATTCCAGAAAGTAGATGTGCTCGAACCATCGGTTGAGGATTCGGTTTCGATCTTAAAAGGTCTTAAATCTAAATTTGAAGAGCACCACCACGTCTCGTATCCGGAAGACGTCCTTCGTGCGGCAGTGGAACTGTCTCACAAGCACGTGGCGGAAAGAAAACTCCCGGATAAGGCAATCGACGTGATTGATGAAGTCGGCGCTTATATCCGCCTGAACCCGCAAAGAGGTGAAGGCTCTACCGTTACGATGAACGATATCGAACACATCGTTGCCAAGATTGCGCGGATTCCGCAGAAATCGATCTCTATTAATGAGAAAGAAAAGCTTCGGTTCCTTGAACGCGATCTGAAGATGATGATCTATGGCCAGAATGAGGCCGTGGAAAAAGTTTCGAATGCTCTGATCCTGTCCCGATCTGGTCTCGGCCATCAGGACAAGCCGATCGCAAGCTTCCTTTTTGCCGGTCCGACCGGTGTTGGTAAAACCGAACTGGCCAAACAGCTTGCACATTTAATGGGCATTAACTTTGTCAGGGTCGACATGTCGGAGTTCATGGAAAAGCACACCGTCTCCAAACTTATCGGGGCCCCTCCGGGTTATGTTGGGTTTGAGCAAGGCGGGACACTGACCGATGCCATCCATAAAAATCCGTACTCAGTTCTTCTGCTTGATGAGATCGAGAAAGCGCATCCAGATGTGTTCAACATCCTTTTACAGGTGATGGACCACGGGGCCCTTACCGATTCTAACGGCCGCAGTTCAGACTTCAGGAACGTGATCCTGATCATGACTTCAAATGCCGGGGCCAAAGAAATGGAAGCAGGTTCCATTGGTCTTGCGGGTGCGCGGGGAGGGGAAATAAATACCACCAAGCGCGAGCAGGCGATCAAAGGATTCTTCACTCCTGAGTTCAGAAACCGTCTGGATGCTGTGATCACCTTCAATAAGCTCGAGAACAAGAACATCGAGATGGTGGTGAACAAGTTCCTGATGGAGCTTGAGAACCAGCTTATTGAGAAGAAAGTTGAGCTCGAGGTGAGTGAGAAAGCGAAGTTATGGTTGGCCGAGAAAGGATACGATTCGAAACTTGGTGCCCGTCCGATCGCTCGTCTTATTAATGATAAAATCAAGAAGCCACTGGCCCACGAGATCCTCTTTGGTAAGCTTGAGGGTGGCGGAAAAGTGACAGTTGATGTGAAAAACGACGATCTTGATTTCATTTTTCCCTAAATCTTTCTGAAACACCTTCCGATCTCTCATGCATAACAACTGATCATTGATCACGAGATGTGCATGAGGGATGTGAGGCCCACAAAAAATCCTCCAGACCCCCCTTGATCAGAAAAAAAAACAGGTTTGAATAAAATTTGTATTTTTTATTTGCGTTAGATGAAAATTGTGTTTAAGCTTTAAATAAGAAAGGTCAATTATATTAACCACACATTTCCTGGGAGGAAATTATGGCTAAGAAAGCAGCAAAGAAAGCTACTAAGAAAGCAACTAAGAAAGCAGCTAAAAAAGCTACTAAAAAGAAAGCTTCTAAGAAGAAGTAGTTCTTTCGAAAAGGGCCCTCACGGGCCCTTTTTTTTTGTCCTCTTTTCCCTCTGTGATACTCTTAAATCAATGAAAAAGCTGAACCAGATTTTCTTCAAAGGACTGATCGTAGTCCTCCCGATTACTCTCACGTTTTATCTTCTCTATTGGGCCAGCATAAACGTTGAATCAATCTTTGCTCCGGCACTCGGGAGAATCCTCGGTGACTGGCTCTACATTCCCGGACTGGGCATTCTTCTGTCTTTGATTTTCATCATGCTGGTCGGGGTGCTTGTCAGTAACTACATCACCGGCCGGGCCTTCGTTTTCATCACCGGCCTTCTGGAAAAAGTTCCACTGATCAAGACCGTGTACCTGCCCCTGCGCGATCTCATGGGCCTCATTCCAGGAAAAAGTGGGGATGGAAATCTGAATCGTGTGGTTTTAGTGCCGCTGGAACCGATGGGGGTGAAGGCCCTGGGACTTGTGACCCGTGAAGACCTCACCGAACTTCCCGGAAAAAATCTCGTGGCAGTGTATATCCCGCTTTCCTATATGCTCGGTGGGATCACAGTCCTCATCGAACCATCCAAAGTCGAACACGTCGACATCCCGGTTGATGTGGCCCTTAAATTGTCTGTCACTTCCTGGATCAAGGCCAAGTCCGAAAATCAGTAGGCCGCACGATAATGTGGGAAATTATTTCCGCTTAAAGAATCGTCTCGAAAGATTGGCAGAGGTTCGTGACGATTGATCGATCGAGTTTCAATTCGCGATACTTGATCCCCGACATATCAAAAATCTTTTTGGCGATCTGATTTTAAACAGACCCGTTGTATTTATCAGAAAGATAAACCACTTCATTGATCTTCACCGTCGCCATCATCTTCGCACATTCATGACAAGGAAACAGAGTTACGTAGCAGCGGCTGCCGTTGAGATCGGCCTTCGCGTGAAGAATGGCATTGGCCTCGGAGTGGACGACGTAGGCATATTTTTGCTGATCAAGTGGAACGGATTTGATGTTCCCCCACGGGATCTTCGTTTCATCGATCCCGGCGATCTGTCCGTTGTAGCCCATGGAGAGTTGGTGATTGTTGTGATCCACGAAAACGCAGCCAACTTTGGTGTTGGGGTCCTTACTTTTAAAGGACGCCATCATGGCCTGAAGCATGAAGTACTCATCCCAATTCAGATGGGACTGCACCGGCATATAATTCACCTGAGTATTCATGACGCGTTTATTTTCCACTGGAACATTTAGGGTTAATCGCAGTATCTTTGAGAGGCAAAAAACTGTCAATCAAGGTGAGTCTCATGAAATATGAAATCAGTCGTGAAGCATTTAAACAACGTCTCGAAGACCGTCTGAATTTTGTCATCGTCGATCTTCAGGCGGAAAACAAAACTCCGGTGAAATATGAAAACGCCGTTTTCATGAACTTCGGGCCGAATTTTAAAAATGATTTCTCCGCCAAATATCCCAACAAGAATCAGAACGTGATTCTTTACAGCCTCTCTAAGGGAGACAATTCACCGGCAGAAGCCGCTGATGCTCTCGCGGAAGCTGGGTACAATTTTGTTTATTACTACAAGGGAACGGCGGATGACGTAGTTCTCGACAAAGGATTGAACTAAGTTCAAAAAAAAGCCCCTCGAAAGAGGGGCTTTTTTTTTATCTACTTTACCAAACTCTGCAGTTGAAATTTGCCCATCCATTCACGAACGGCGCCCATGCATTTGTGTAAACAAAGGCGAAGCGATTTGTTCCTGGAAGGAGATAGTGCTCAATGAAACCAGAAGTGAGGACCGGGCCCGCATAAGTCTGTCCGAAAACCTGGCCCGAGCAAACCATCGGAACATATTGTGGGTTGAAAACCTGGGCAATGACCTGTCCAGGAAGAACCTGAACGGCAACTTGACCCGGGAACCACTGGGCGAAAACGTTCACTGAAACTGTCATCGTAAGGGACAAAACGAGCGCTTTAAGTTTCATGAAACCTCCATATATATAAGACAAAGTTACCGCCTTATAGAAAGCGTTGGCTAGGGTTGTCAATATTGGTTAAAGACAATTCAGCGTCCGCAGTATAAAACGCCTGAGAAATTCATCACTTAATCGAGGAACACCTATGCAAACTCCAGCTCATTTTCCGGCGGAACCGAAGCTTGTTTGGGGATATTTCCATGCCATCAACCAGATCCCACGTCCTTCCAAAAAAGAGGACAAGATGCGCGAGTTCATTCTCGGCGAGGCCAAGCGCCTCGGACACAAGACTCATGTTGATGAGGTAGGGAACGTGATTGTTTATGTTCCCGCGTCTTCTGGTTACGAAAATCACGAAACTGTCATCATCCAGAACCACATGGACATGGTCACTGACGCCACTCCCGATAGAAAGATCGATTTCACCCGCGATCCGATCGTGACGGTGAAAGAGGGTGACTGGATTAAAGCAGATCGCACTACACTCGGCGCAGATAACGGAATTGGATGTGCTGCCGCACTTGCGCTGATGGAAGAAAAAAATATCGAACATCCTCCACTAGAACTTCTTTTCACCATCGATGAAGAGACAGGCCTCAAAGGAGCGTGGGGAGTGGACGCGAGTTTCCTGAAAGGGAAGAAGATGCTCAATCTCGATACCGAAGAATGGGGCTCCCTTTATATTGGCTGTGCGGGCGGGATTGATTACGAATTCAAAGCTACGGCGAAAATGGTTCCGGCGAAACTCACCAAAACAGTAAAACTCACAGTCGGTGGGTTCCTCGGGGGCCACTCCGGCGTTGATATTCACGAGCAAAGGGGAAACGCGATCAAGTTTCTCATGGACTGGATCAATTCTTTGCCGGCCGATTCGTTTGAACTCGTCGAATGGAGAGGGGGGAAGGCCCACAATATTATTCCACGGGATGCGTTTGCGGTTATCAACGTGAAAGACACTGCTGCTGCTGAAAAATCCGCGGCTGATCTCACGACTCGCTGGCGTTCGTTCATGCCGGAAAACGACAGAAAGTTTTCCGCAACTGTTGAGACGATGGAGACTGCGACAGAAGTTGTTTCCTGTGAAGATACGCAGAGATTTTTATCATTTCTTCTGGCGTTTCCTCACGGAGCTCACGGATATGATCTTGCGAGTAACCGGGAGCTCGTTTCACTCTCAAATAACCTCGCCATTTCCCTTCTTGTGAGAGGGAATTTTTATCTCCAGGCATCGCTCCGATTTTTTGATCGCGGCGAATGTGTGGGGCTTGAAAATCAGGTCGTCTCCCTTGCCCGCGGCTTTCACATTGAGTTCACCAAAAACGGAGAGTATCCGAGCTGGAAACCTGTCCGCGAAAACCGTCTTCTCGATCTCGTCGGGAAAAAATATCAGGATCTTTTTCACAAGGAAGCTAAAGTTACTGCGATTCACGCGGGCCTTGAATGCGGGATTCTTCGCGACAAGATCGGCCCGATCGACGCCGTTTCATTCGGCCCGACCATTATGGGAGCGCATTCTCCGCAAGAGCGACTCCTTATTCCGACGGTTGAAACATTCTGGAAACTTTTGAAAGAAGTATTGAAGGCACTATGATCGATTACCCAGTCTATAAAATAATTCATCTCACCTCGATCGTGGTTCTGTTTACAGGTCTCGCGATCTCTTTTTACGGAGTGAACGCCAAACACATCAAGGTTTTGACCGGACTTGCGACGTTTTTCACGCTCGTGGGCGGAATGGGTCTCATGGCCCGTCTGGGAATCGGTCACGGAGCGGAATGGCCTCTCTGGGTGAAACTCAAAATGGTGATCTGGGTGATCATCGGAATCGGAGGAGCAATCGTTGCCCGCCGTCTTCCGAAATACGGTCGTCCCGCTTATTTTGTGAGTCTCATTCTCTTCGGTCTTGCGAGCGCCATCGCCAATTACAAGTTCGAGTGAATTTTTTTTCTTCCCATTCGGGAAGTCGTGGCCCACAATTAAATTAATGATCGATGCAATACTGCAACTATTCACGTTGATCATCTTCTTCGACGTGATCATGAGCTACGTGCCGGACCTTCAGCGCCACGAATGGGCGCGAACTCTGCACAAGATTGCCGATGCTCCCCAGAAGCCGATCCGCGATTTAATGCCGAGAGATCTTCCTCTGGACCCGAGCCCGATGATCGTTATTTTTATTATCCAGATCGTGAGACACTTTCTGTAAGGAAGAACCATGGATGACATCGAATTTCTGGTAGCGGAAACCTTCAAGCACTTTCATGCGAACTTTGAGCAGAGTGAAGCTGCTCCTGAGTTACCTGCGACGACAAATAATGTTCATCCAGGTTTGCCGGAAGAGCCGGGAATTCTTTATCACATCCAGAAAAGTCCTTCGGTGTTCGTGATCCGGACGCTTGTTTCACGAAATATCCGCGAAGATTATCTGAAAATTCTTGAACTCCCCGAAGATTATCCAAGCTTGAGACTGGTTGATGGCAACAACGAGGACATTGAGACGCGACTTCGTTTCTTCATCGTCGAAAATCATTACCAGGCAGAAATTATACACGATCAGTTGAACAATCGTCGCTTCCCGGTGGATGAGGAAATGATGTGCAATCTTTCTGATCCGGGCTTCAGCTGGTGGATGACAAAAAAAGCCGCGTCCCTTCAGGTTTCATTCAATCTTTCGAGCGCTCATGGTGAAGAGACAATGAAACTCGGTCCTCTGGGAGATCGTGAGCTGGCGATCAGAAGTTTTCTCGCTTTCGGTGAACTTCTCTCAAAAAGTGGACTTCCGATTTCTGTCGTGAACGAAGCGAATCGCGTAGTGTTTGAAGAAGAAGAGAAGCTTCTTCTCGATGATATTCAGGACATTTTTGAGATGGGAATTATCGGCAGTGGCATCACTGATCTCTTCCGCATTCTCGCAAAAAAGAATGCCGATGAAGGCGCGATGGAATCGTTGTGGTATTACTTCCAGGAACTCGCTTGTATTCGTCGTTTCTGGATTCAGATTCAATACGATCTCGGCCGGATCTCTTAGTGCTTCGTCCCTTTATTCAAAGACTCTTCGTGCTTGGCCGCGAGATACCCGGTCACCATGAGCTGCGCGAGCATTCCCAGTTCTTCTTCATCTGAAATTCCATAAAACTGCTCGATGTGCTGAACAAAAATTTCAACGTCATCATCAGAGAGATGCTTTTCTACCAAAGACATCATGGCATCCGAGTCGAGTTTCTCGAGTGAAGCGAAGAAGGAAGTAAGAATTTGTTGCTTTTCAGTGCTCATGCATGATCCCTTGGTGTCAGTATTGCACCACGACAATTTATGATTGTCTTTCAACAAAGTCTATGGGAACAATCGAATATTCTTTAAGATCAAAGCAACTTTGCTTAGAATCGGTAGGTATTTTCAATTTTTAATGTCTGTAAGGAAGGCCAAGCCTGTATGAAAAGTTCTTTTGTCTTAACTTTTGTCCTCACGGTACTTCTCGGTACGAATGCATGGGCACAAGGAACTCGTACACGTACTCGTACGAAAAAAGCTGCAAAGCCTAAGCAAACAAAAACTACTCCTGCTGCAAAACCTGCGAAAGTTGCAAAGCCAACTGCCGCTCCAAAACCTGCGAAGCCAATTACAGGCTCACTTACTACGACAACTACAACTGCTACTTCCACACAACCAGTCGCCACCGACTCGGTTGAAAAGAAAACCGACTTCCAGAAATTCTACGATCGCGTCTCCATCAGTTATTGGGGCCAGGCGACTTCACCGAATCTCAAAAAATGGAGTTCAAAAAACGCGGCCCTTTCACCTCAGATTGGTGATGAACGTCTCGATAAACAAGACACGCGTCGTTGCGCGAAGAACTGCGATACCTACGCCGCCAACCTCTGGTCACAGCTGAACTTTGGCTATGACTTCGGCTGGAAAATGAAGTTCAACATCATTCCACGTTGGGTAACTTACTTGGGTAGCCCGAGAGATATGCAGAGAGCGAACGGTGAAGACCGCGCGATGCTCGGACTTGAAGATTTTCTCATCGCTTTCTCAGGCGTGATTGTGAGCTCGGAGGACAAGAAGTTTAATTGGTTCTTCCGTCCGGGTGTTCGTCTTCCGACATCGCACTTTTCCCGTCACAATACAAACCCTGCTTTTGGTGACCTTACCAGTAACACTGAAATGTCTTCCTATATCACTTACGATGTGAACCCAACTTTGCAGTTTGGTCTGAACGCTCAGCAGAGGATGTGGGTCTTTGAAGATCGCTACAACCCTTCACGTTTGCGTTTCTACACAGCTCCGTACATCTCGATTACTCTGAATGATAAGACGAAGTTCCAGTGGTACTACCAGAACATGATCGAAAACAATAAGCGCTGGCACACGATTGGTGACAAGAAGCCTTCTACCTTCAAAGACATTTATCAGGATACATTCCTCGGTATCACCCGCGACGTCACTGATCGCCTGAACGTCTTCCCGTATATCGGTGTCTTTGTCGACGACATTCCACTGTCCATGCGTTCTGCGTATCTCGGGGCGTGGATATCTTACAGAATTAAGTAAAAGAAAGGGCCCGAAAGGGCCCTTTTTTATTCACCAGTACTCACGAGTGATTGATAGGTCAGTAGTGTATCCATGAAGGCGAGACGTGCTTCGTGAAAAGAAGCTTCGGCCCTCACCTGCGCCTCTTCTCTCAGGTTCACCAGGAATAGGTTCCCTCCGCCTTTCTGGAATTTGTATGTTTCAGATGTCACGAGCTCTTTGGCCTTGGTGAATTCAATCTCTGATTGAGTGACTTGTTCCAGCTGGAACTTGAGCGCTTGTCTCAAAGCAAGAATATCGTATTTGTATGTTTGTTGTCCGAGGGCCATCTGACTCTGGGCCACCATCCTGCGTGCACGTGCTGCTGCGATGTTACCATTACCAAGATTCCTTTCGATGGGCACACTCACCTGAGCAAGAACCATGAGGTAATCAAGAGGCATGTTCGGATTTGCGACGGTTCGTTTGTAGTACTCTGTAGTGACGTCTACTTGTGGTCTCAGATCCTGCTTAGCAAGTTCGAGATCCACTTCCGTCTTGTCGACGGTGAGAGCAAGGTTCTTCATATCCGGACGCTTGTTGATGAGTTCATCAACATTGGAAGTGAGATCAAGGTTTTCCAGAAGAGCGCCGAGCTTTGCCGGATAATCTTCAAAGGTTTCTTCCTGGGCAGGTACGATCGGTTCACCTTTTTGATCGCGATAAAAAAGAGAGAGAGCGTATTCAGCGCGGATCAAACGTTCCAGAGTTGACTGAAGTGAACCTTTTCGGGCAGCAATATATTGCTCGTTTTCAGTCACGAGAATCTGAGCGATGTCTCCTCTCTTCTGGCGGGCAGTGAGATATTCGTTCCGCGTTTCACCGTTTTTCAGAAGTTCCTGATAAGCATCTTTTACTTTTCTTGCTGTCACCCATTCCCAATAGGCGAGCTGACCGAATCTTCCGATGTCGAGTTCTGTGAGTCTTTTTTCGGCCTTCGCCATTGTCGCGTCGTACTTCGCGTTTTTCAAAGCAGCGCGGTTCGGATCGAGCGTGAGGTTTTTCCAGAGAGACAATTGAAAGCCGAGAACAGAATAGTTGCCTGCCTGGTTTGTCGTGGCAGGGTTACCCGTGTTGTAGACAGGTGAAAGTCGACCAAGAGGATTACTGATCTGCTCGGCACCCGCATAGATTTTGGAGTTGGCGATTCGTAACGGTTTCACAAGAAATGAGCGGGAAATAGTAATGTTGTAATCATGTTTGGTTTGTCTCCGATAATCAGAGACCGCTTTCATATCAAATGCGCCCGTCGCCCCTTTCACCGCTTCTTCACCAGCACGCATTCTTTCGAGTGCGGAGATGACAGTAGGATGATATTTCAGTGCGCTTTCTTTAACCATGTCAGGAGAAAGTGCAGCGTGGAGCGGAAGAGAAAGCAAAAATAAAAAACAATACTTCATTATTTACTCCGGGATGTCCTGGGTCGAAGGCTCGAGTTTCACGTCTGGAGGAGTATCAAGAGAAGGAGGAAATCCGTTGAACTGTCTCCATAACTCATAACCAAGGGAAACATTATTAAGAAGAATCCATCCGTTCACACGCGTGCCCTGGCGAATGAACCGGGAGGCAGGCCACTTCTGGCCCTTCTCAGGAATGATGATGACACGGAAAAGTCCGTCTGGAGTTGCGGTCTGATCCACGAAAGTGACAACACCTCCAAAAGTTCCCACTGCCACCGAAGGCCATCCGGAGAATTGAATCGCGGGCCATCCTTCAAATTGAAGTCGCACTTTTCTTCCTTCATAAACCAGAGGAAGGTCTCGGCCGCGAATGAAAATCTGCGCGGAGAGATGATCACTTTTAGGAACAAAAATGGCGAGGACTTGTCCCTGGCTCACAACTACTGAGCTTGTTCCGACCTGAAGGCGCACGATGGTTCCGTCGACCGGAGCAGTGACAAGTTGTGATTCTTGTCTTGTAAATTTCGACTGCATCTGTGTCCAGGTTGCCAGGGCCTGTGCCTCCTGAGACTGGGCATTTTTGTAAGTGATGATGGCTGATTCCATTTCTTTTCTTGAAGAGAGGCCCCGCTTAAAGAGATCCTGCTGACGATCGTAATCATACTTGGCGGTACTCACAACGGCGACAGCAGCGTCGTACTGACTTTTAACTGCATTGTATTCTGTTTTCAGGCGGGCCATGTAGTTGGGATCGATATCGATGATTTCAAGAATCGGTTCACCTTTTTTTACAAATGATCCTTCACGCACAAACCATTTCTTGATCCTGCCGGAAACCGTTGCATGAATATTCTGCACGCGATCCTGTGGCAAATAGGCCATGACTTTTCCGCTGCCATCCGCAGTTTGCTGCCACGGAATTGCGATGAGAAAAATCAGCATGAAAAGAATGAAAATAACCACAAAGCGGGTGAGCATTTTTGAGACGTCGGGAAGATCATGGATCTCGAGCATCTTTTGAGGCGATTCCGCGTAGATTTCTTTATAGGACTCTGGAGGTGCGTTATACTCGTTGGTTTTATCAAGCATAGTTTTCAATCTCCTTCAGGAGGTCGGCTTCAGTGACAAGCTCTTTTAAATTTGAGCGCTCAAGCATGACCAGTCGGTCAAAGTTTCCCTTGTAGAAACGCTGGGTGAAAAACAAAAGTGTCCATTTGTTCTCCTGATCCAGAAGTTCTTTGTAGATGAGTTTGCGCTTGTAGGATGAAATCTGTTCATAATCCGGCGTGATGAACAAAATCTTCGGTTTTACCAGGAGAGCTCGCGCCATCTGAATTGCGAGAAGCTGGGACTTGGTAAACGGATAACCATTCGGACGAATATGCGTTTCGAGTTTCTCCGGAAGGGCATCAATGTTTTCAAAAAGTCCTGTGCGGTAAAGCACGTCTTGAATTTCTGTCTCAGTGAACTCGCGTCCGGCAAGTCCCGTGAGATTTTCCCTGACGGTTCCGGCGAAAAACTGATCATGGGCCACTATCTGGATATGATTCCTGATCTGGCTCACATCGAGATCTTGCAAAAGAGTTCCGTCAAACTTGATGGAGCCGGAAATGTGATCGCTGTTTCCCATCAGTGCTTCATAGACATGAGTCATAGAAGAAAAACTTTTCACGAGAATGAGGGCCTTCGTTCCCTCCTTGAAGGAGAAATTAAAATTGTAGTTTGGCTCAAACCTTACATCTTCAAGTGAGAAGTGAAGATGTTTCGGCATCACTGCTTTTTCTTTAACCGGTTCCAGAGGGTAATCGTAGAATCGCGCGATCATATCCAGCGCCGTACTGTAATTGTAAACGCTGAAATAAAAATTCTGAAGATTCGGAAGGCTTGCGATGATGCTGTTCACTACGAGAGCAGCGGCGACCAGCTGGCCCGCCGAAAGCTGGCCCTGAAGAACAAGAACTCCACCGAGTGCGAGGAGAAGCACGTTCATCACGACGCCGAAGACCTGAAGCCCAATGTGCTGCCTGAACTGGAAATTAAATAAATTGTTTCTCACTTCTAGCCAGGTATTGAAGAGAGAATTCATCTTGGTGTACGAAAAATCTCTTCCGCGATCGGAGGTGAACACATTTCGTACACGGCTCATTTCCTCAATCCAGCTGACGACTGCATATTTTCCATCTGCCTCCGGCGATCCTGCACGGACACCGGCGGGCCCGAAGAAAAGCCAGTTGGCGATGAGGAACTGGGCCATGAAGCCCGCGAAACCGAGAAAGTACGGATGATAGAAAGCGAGAAGGGCAAAACCGATGATGAACTGGATGATAAATCCGAATCCATTTACAAAGAAGACCACCATCTGAGACTGCATGATGATGATGTCAAAGTAGCGATTGATGAGATCCGGTGAGTTTGCCGAGCGGAATTTCTGGTCCTGATACTTTGTAATTTTCTCCGCAATGACAAAGCCGTATCTCACAAAGAGACGGCGTTGGAGAATTTCTACTGTGTAGGTTTGTATTGTCTGAAGAAGACCGCTGCAGGAAAGAATGAAAAGAAGAATTCCGCACAATACGACCAGTGGCTGTGCCATCGTCCGGACGCCAATGGAATTGATAATCGTCTGAACTGCCACGGGCACACCGAGATTCAGAAGGCTCGTACCGAGTGTGATGATAACAATAGCTTTGATGAATCCCAGTTCCGGACGTGACATCAGTTTCAGCTGGTCGCGGAAGCGCATTCCGGAGCGGATCATTTCATCAAACTTAGAGTGAAATACAAGTTTTTTCATATCAGTGTTCTCTTTTTGAGGCAGTGAAGTCCGCGATCTTGGAGTAAATCCAGATGAACGCTATCGTCGTTATCAATCCCCACGGAATCGTCAGTTGAGGATTGAATCCCAAAGTAAAGTGATTAATTCCGAACCCAAGGAAACAGGACATGACCGTCACAAAAACCAATACCGGCGAATAACTCACTTTGATCCACTTCGCGAGAAGCATCCGGCACATGAAGAATGCCAGGAGCGGGCCCGTAGAGAGATAAGCAAAATGAAGTCCTGCCTTGATCGCGCCCGGAACGAGAGAGAAGAAGTAAGCAACGACGATGATGGAAAGAGTGATGATAAAGTTGTCGATGTTGATGAATATTCTGTAGGTCTTCGATTCCTTCACACTCATGAGATCATTCCACAGCACAGCTGAAAGTGCGTTGATTGCAGAGTCCAGTGACGACATGCTGGCGGCAAGAATACTCGCCACCATGAGTCCCTTGAGGGGTGAAGGGAAGTGATACTCAATCAGATCAGAGAAAAGTTTTTCTGGTGCCGGCAGTGCCTGGCCGTGAGTGGTGTAATACGCCCAGAGAATCACGCCGAGAGTGAGGAACAGGAGATTCACAAAGAACGAGCCAAAGGCTGACCATCTCAGGACCTGTTGCGCAGTTTTGATATCTTCCGTGCCGAAAAGTTTCTGCACGACATCCTGATCAACTCCATGTGTGGCGGCATCGTATACGATTCCTGCGATAATCCCGTAGAGAAAAGAAAGAAATCCGCTACCGCCTTCGAACCACGAAAACTTTCCTGCCTGCCATCCCAATGCGAAAAGTTCACCCCAGGAATATGTGCTGAGTTTTCCCACGACAAAGTGGGCCCCAAGGCCTCCAATGACGAATATGCAGGCCTGAATCCTGTCCGTTCGGACCACCGCTTTGAGGCCGCCAAGAATAATGTAGAGGTAAGTCAGGATGGCGATGAGTGTGATGGCAAAGAAAACAGACACGTCGAAGAATTCCGCCACGAGGAGGGAACCTCCGAGGAGCTTCACGCTCGTGCCGATAGTTTTAGTGACGACGTAAAAAAAAGCGAAAGTTTTTTTCCCGGCGAGACCCTCACGATTGATATTGGTGTATCCGTGAATTCCGCGTCCCAGTGCCTCGAAAATCGTAAGACCTTTTCCGTAAACCTTCGGCAGAAAATAAGCAGAAATCAGAAGTCTGGAGATGCACGCACCAATGACAAATCGAAGATAACTCAGATTTTCAAAATACACATAAGTGGGAATGGTGAGAAAGGCCATCGCGGAAAACTCAGTCGCGATAATTGACAGCATGGTCTCCCAGAAAGTGAGAGATTTTCCGGCGAGGTACTGATTTTCGATCGCGTTCCGGGTTTCGCCCTTGCGGCCTTCCGTGTGTTCTGCCGAATGACGTTTCATGAAGACATTTGCCTTCAACGCAATTCCAAAAATGATCAGGATATAGACAATAACAACAGCTATATCCAGGGGACTTAAGTGCATACAACTCTTCCTTGAGTCAGTCCGTGGAAAACAATGTCGGTGAAATTCTAGATGAGAAGAAAGAAATGATTCTGGTGATGAAGTTCGTAGACGGGAAGATAAAACGAAATGTCGCGATCATCGTAGAGAGAGTGAGCAAGGATCACGATCGGAAAAAAAGGTTCAGCAATGTAATTGAGCTTTGAAGAATTCTCACGCGACGTCGGATTTCTCAGAGGATCGATATCAAGTTGAGGAATTTTGGCGATCTGATGATCACTCGAGAAGTCACTTTGAGAAGCTGGAACATCGAAATCGAGCGCCATGAAAGCGATCAATAGAATGACGATATTGAGAACAATGGACTTCATACTTTCATTGTATGGGAGACCGAGTACCGTTCAAGGGATTTAATGTGTTGAAACCTTTACATTTATCCGACCAAAAAGCTCACACTGTTGACGCAGTTTGACTATTCCTTAAGATTTATGATACTCACACCCCAGACGTTTATTTTGTAGCCCACTCCCACCCGGATCTAGTCTGTTTTGTCTATAGGTCTAAGTGGTTCTGTAGGTTGTTTTCGAGACCATAGACCGGCCTCATCACATTCAAAAAGCGCATAACATTTATTATTCTCCAAAGGAGAACGCATGTCTTTTACTACCCTTGGACTCAAGGAGTCCTCTCTTAAAGCAATTGAAAAGATGGGGTTTGATACTCCTTCTGAAATCCAGGTTCAGGCGATCCCTGTTCTTCTGGGCGGCGATGTTGATTTCATCGGCCAGGCACAAACCGGTTCAGGAAAAACTGCCGCGTTTGTTCTTCCACTTCTTGAAAAGCTGGATTTTAAATCTCCAACTCTTCAGGCAATTGTACTTGCTCCAACTCGCGAGCTTGCTAATCAGATCAATGAAGAAATTCAGAAGCTCTCAGCATTTGAACCAATCCGTTCTATGTCTGTTTACGGCGGTACATCTGTCGGACTTCAGATCAAAGACTTCAAATCGAAAAAACCACAGATCGTTGCTGGTACTCCTGGTCGCGTGATGGATCTTATCGAGCGCGGAGTTCTTAAATTTGATAACTGTAAATTTGTCATCCTCGATGAGGCCGATGAAATGCTCGATATGGGCTTCTTTGATGACGTTACTGCCATCATTGCGAAAGTTCCTGAAAAGAGAATCTGGATGTTCTCGGCCACTATGCCGGGTCCGATTACAGCTCTCGTTAACAAGGAATTCTCAAACCCTGTTACAGTTCGTGTAACTAAGAAAGTCCTCACTGCTGATTCAGTTGAGCAGATGGCAGTTGTTGTTCGCCGTGAAAACGGAATCGAAGCACTTTGCCGCTATATGGATTTCAATGACAGTATGTACGCGATCATCTTTACCCGTACAAAAATCGGCGCCAAAGAGCTCACTGATGAGCTTAATGCCCGCGGATATCCTACTGACGCCCTTCATGGAGACATGGACCAGGCATCACGTGATATGACGATGAAGAAGTTCAAAGAGAAGAAGATTAACCTTCTCGTTTGTACTGACGTTGCCGCTCGCGGAATTGATGTTAACAACCTCACTCACGTGATTAACTTCGGTCTTCCGCAAGACAATGAAGCTTACGTTCACCGTATCGGCCGTACTGGTCGTGGCGGTTCAAAAGGTATTTCACTTTCCATCATCGAGCCTTCTGAGCAGGGTCGTGTTGGACAGATTGAGCGCCTGACGAAAGCAAAAATCGAAAGAGTTTATCTCCCGAAGGTGGAAGAGATTCGCGAGAAGATCATTGAGAAGTCGGTTGTCCGTTTCAACGAAAACGTAGCTTCATTCTCTGATCAGCAGGCGCTTCACTTTGATTCATTCAAAGAGAAATTTGAATCTCTCTCAAAAGACGATCTCCTGAAAGGCATCTACGGATTTATGTTTGAGAACACTCTCAAGCGTTACCAGAAAGCGCAGGAAATTGATGTCACTCCAAGAAACCAGAATGACCCAAGAGGCGTTCGTGTTTCTCAGGGAATGCAGAAATTCTTCATCAACCTCGGAACAATGGATGGTGCAAATCCAGGTGAGCTTCTGAAGTTTGTTGCGAGCGCTACCGGAGTCACCGGGAGAAATATCGGTCGCATTGATACAAAAGAAAAATTCGCCTTCATCGAAGTTTCATCGGAATTTACTGATGCAGTTCTTGCGATGAAAGGAGAAATGTGGGGCAGTCGTCGTGTGGCGATCGAACTCGCAAGTCCATCACAAGCTGGTTACGCCAATGGTGCTAGTCGTGGCGGTGGAAATTTTGGCGGAAGTCGTGGGGGCGGCCATCGGGGCAAACCTTCTTACGGTGGACGTTCACGTTACTAGGCAATAACTTCTTCCTAGTTCCACGTTGCGGGATATTAGCCGACCATGTTAACTTGGTAAGTATCACGCAAAGTTAAAAACACAGGATGTGTTTACGTGGAACTAAGAATGAATCGCGATGCTCATGAGGAGTACGAAGAGGTTGAATCACCCTTCGCTCCTTCTTCACATAAAACTGCTTCAGGCAGTAAGCTTCGGACGAAGAAAAACGTTTTCAACCGCCCTTTCGCGGCGGAAACGTCGACTCCGCCCGCTGTCTTTGAAACCACGTCAAGAAGACGTGCGCACGCTCATCCCGATGAAACAGACCTGATTCAACATCGCTCTTCTGAACTCGCAGATGCAGACATTGGCTATCTTGAGGGAGAAGAAGAGGAAGAAGAAACAGAAACTCGCCCCGCGCGTGTTTCACCGCGCGCTCAGAAAAAAACAAAAGTCCGGAAAAATATTCTCGCTAAGATCGGCTGGTCAGCTATCGCGCTTCTCATTCTTCGTCTGATTTGTATGGATCGCGGAGTATGGGATTACTTTACGACTGAAGGTTCTATTCGGGAAAAGCACAGAGAGCTGAAGTCGATCCAGGATGAGAACAAGAGTCTTCGCACAGAAATAGTAAAAATCCAGTCAGACCGAAATTACCAGAGGCAACTTGCGAAAGAACATCTGGGTGTGATTGCCGCTGATGAATTTCTGATTCTCTTTGCCGGTGAAACACCGGACGTCACCACGACGAAACCGAATACCAGTCTTTAAATTTTATTGCTTCAGCAATTCTCTCGCTTTCACGTCCATTTCGGAAAGCGGAACGACCCCTTTCCAGGTGAGCTGGTCACCGATCTGAATTTCTGCGGCAATCGGCGATGAAGTTTTCATCTCAAGGACATGACGACACCAGACTCCACGTGCTCGGGGAATCAGGTCTTCATTGTGGCGGCCGATGTGATGCGGGAGCTTTCTCACGATGTCCTTCACGCGCAAATCTTTATCGAGATAAAAAAGATCAAGATCAAAATACGTATCCGGCATCCAGAAATATTTGTCGCCGTCTTCGAGATAATAAAAAAGCATCCCCTGATCATCATCAAAGTCACCCGCCTGAATTCCAGAAAGACCTTGCTCTTGTTCTTTCATTGTCACCGAGAGACGCGTGCGGACTGCTTTTCCTTTCGGTGTAATAAGGTCAACTTCCTTTGAGTTTTTTCGTGACTCACTCTGGCAAGAGAAGAGGATAAAGAGAAGGCAGAGGGTAAGAAATTTTGTCATGAAGTTTATGCCTGTTTCGGGTATGATTTGGGGCACTTCCTACCATATTAAGGGGCCTCTCGTTATGTCTAGAAAAGAACTCGCAGGATCTTTGAGAACTCACCATTGCGGGGAGCTTCGCGAATCTGACATTGGTAAAACTGTCACCATCTGCGGCTGGCTTAATAAATATCGGAATCTCGGTTCTCTTCATTTCATTGATCTTCGCGATAAGTATGGCGTCACCCAATTGGGCTTTGAATCTTACAAAGGTGACGTGAACGAACTCAAAAAATATTCTCTCGAGTCCGTTCTCATGGCGACAGGAAAAGTGGCTGCGCGACCTGACTCCGCAAAGAATCCGAACATGACTACGGGGATGGTTGAGATCCAGGTGGAAAACATCCGCTTGCTTTCGATGGCAGAAGAAGTTCCTTTTCTCCCGCACGGTATGGTACCGGCCACAGAAGACCTTCGTCTTCGTTACCGCTACCTCGATCTTCGTTCAAAAAAACTTCAGGACATTCTCACGCTTCGTTCGAAGTCGGTGAGAAAAGTTCGTGAAGCTCTCTACTCACTCGACTTCATCGAAGTGGAAACTCCGATTCTTTACAAGACAACTCCTGAAGGTGCCCGCGATTACATCGTTCCATCGCGCGTTCATCCGGGAAAAGTGTATGCACTTCCGCAATCTCCACAGACTCTGAAACAGCTCCTCATGATCGCCAACACCGATAAGTATTTCCAGATCTGTCGCTGTTTCCGCGATGAAGATCTTCGCGCTGATCGTCAGCCTGAATTTACTCAAATCGATATCGAAGTTTCGTTTCCGACTCTTGAGTACATGAAGAATCTGGCGACTCACGTAGTGAAGGGTGTGTTTGATATGCCGGCGGACTTTGAGATGAAGTCCATTTCTTATGATGAAGTCATGAGAGATTATGGATCTGATAAACCAGACGTACGTTTTGGTCTGAAGCAATTCAATGTCACTGATCTCTTCAAGAGTTCTACCTTTACAACATTTGCTGATGTGGCCGCTGCTAAGTATGGTCTCGTGAAAGGGATGTTCGTTCCAGCTACGATGGGAACACTCGCGAGAAAAGACATTGATGGTCTGGTTGATATCGTGAAGCCTTACGGTGGAAAAGGTGTCGCCTGGTTCAAGGTTGAGAATGGTGCAGTGACTGGTGGTATTTCAAAATTCGTTGATGCAAATCTTCTGAACGCACTTACTGAAAGAGCTGTTCAACAGGGTAACCCGAAAGGGGATGGTTGGTTCTTCTTCACTGCGGATAAAAACGAAAACATTGCTCATGACTGCGCAGATGCTCTTCGGCGCCATTTCGGAAAGACCTTCAATTTGATTAATCACGATCAGTACGCCTTCCTTTGGGTCTACGATTTCCCGCTGTTTGATTATGATGCCGAGGCCAATACACTTCACGCCAAACACCATCCGTTCACACGTCCGAAGGACGAAGACGTCGAGCTCTATTTTTCAAACGATAAATCGAAGATCAAAGACGTGAAGGCATACGCTTACGACATCGTTTGTAATGGTTACGAAATCGGCGGCGGTTCGATGAGAATTTTCGATAACAAGCAACAATCAAGAATGTTCGAGCTTCTCGGATTCACTCCTGAGGATGCCCAACATCAGTTTGGATTCTTCATCGAGGCCTTGAAATTTGGAACTCCTCCTCACGCAGGCATGGCATTCGGGATGGATAGAATCATCATGCAGCTTGCGAAAACGGATTCAATTCGTGATGTGATCGCATTTCCGAAAACTGCTTCGGCAACTGATCTCATGGCGAGCTCTCCGTCGAGACCAAATCCGGCACAGACCAAAGAGCTGGGGTTTCAATGGTTGAAAGAAGAGTAGTGGCAAGAAAACGCGCCACTACTCACGTGTTTTCAACACTTCGGTTAGGTTAAATTCCTCAATAATAATTAATTTTTGTGTAATAGGATCACCCTTCCGGCGAGTTGGACGGTGTTCCTATAATCGCGTGTTTTTTGGATGATAAAATAGGGACATCCAAAGAGAGCAAGATGCAAAAGTACCTCCTCCTGGTAGACCGGGAAGAAGACATACTTGAAATCCAAGAGGCCGCGCTGAAATATTTCTACGGCGGAGAGATCGTTGCTGCTCATTCACGTGAAGAAGCGATCAAGGCCCTCGGCATGCTCGGAAAACCCGAGCTCATCATCTCGGACATTCATGTCTTAAAGGACGGACTTCATCAGCATCTGAGAGACAATGGCCCCTATCTTCCGTTGATTGCGACGACAGAATCCAGTGATCGCAACCTGAGATCTAATGACCTGTCGCTTGTGACTTCGATTCTCACCAAACCTGTTTGTCCGGAAGAACTTTCACACCTCGTGAAATCTTTCACGCAAGCACCTCCCGAAAGTCCTACGCATGTTCCGATCAAATTGAAAGTAGCGTGCGAAGTGGCCTCGGGAAAATTTGATATCTATCTCAAGCTCTCCGGAACGAATTACGTGAAGATCACCCATAAGGGTGTTCAGTTTTCAGAGTCAGAAGCGGAAAAACTAAACTCCAAGGGAATTTCTGAAGTCTATATCAAGGCCTCGGAAAGCCGCGAACTCCTGCGGATCTGGGAAGAAGGTCTCTTTCTCAGATTATCGAGAAAGAATGCGGTCCTTGATCCGCTTCTTCCGATGGAATGCTTTGAGCAGGTCGAAAGAATTTCTCGCGCGTTTGACTGGTCACCAGAAGCGGTGAAGGCTTCCCAGAAAATCGTGAAGGATGCCATCACTTCTCTTAACAGAGACGATCGCATCTCAACCCTTCTCAAGAAAAAGTTCATGGCAAAGGGAAGTGCTTATTCCAATCACGTGGGTCTTCTTTGTTATCTTACTTGTATCATGTGTGCTGAGATGAAGATGGATGAGGCCCAGGAAAAACTTGTCATGGCCGCACTCATGCATGACCTTTCCATTGATGAACATCTTTACCCTGCGATCGAAGAATGGAACAAGCAGGCCAGAAATTTTGACGAACGGTCGCCGGAAGTTGTCCGCTATCGTCTGCACCCGCTACATTCTTCGCAGACTGCACAGACCATTGATGTCCTTCCTCCGGATGTCGATCAGATCATTCTTCAGCACCACGAACAACCGGACGGAAGCGGATTTCCGCGCGGCTTGAGTGCCAATCGCATTCATTTCCTCGCAGCTATTTTTATTATCGGTGAGGACCTCGTGCAGTTCCTCGATGATGGTGAATCGCTCGAAACAAGCCTGAAAGACTTTCTTACCTGGGGCGAAGAGCGCTATAAAAGCGGAAATTTCAAAAAGATCTTCGACGGTATCAAACCCAAAATAGATTAGGCCGCTTCGACAAGAATTTCTTCTTCCACCGGTTCCGGAGTGATTGTACGTACATCCGGTGCTGCCATTTCCTTCTGTCTCATTAACTCCTGCCAGAGATGATCATGAGCGCAGATTTCGCCATGCTGACGAAGCATCTGCTGTGCTGGTTTGAGTGAGAGCCCGAAAGTAAAATAAAGAGAAAGCGACATAACCGCCCAGCGAAAAGCACTCCGGAAGCTGTGATTTTCCATGCTCACGCGGACTTTCGTGATCTTCATGCCGAAGGTCTGGCCATTATTCATGAAGTAACTGGTGAAGAAATAACCAAACGCCAGCATGGTCCATGAAACCATGTGAAACTGAGTGAAGCTCGTGTGGCCCCAGGTCTTCGTGAGAAGACTGCCTTTCATGAATGATTTAGCGGAGACTTCGAAAATATTCGTCGACATGAGACTCACCCAAAAGAGTGCCCAGAAGTCGATGAAATGAGCGGCGAGAAATTTACCAGTGTAATTTTTTTTCGTGACCGGCGAAAGATCGCGCTTAGGGATTTTGATTTCTTTGTCGGCTAGATCTAAGAGATGAAAAGGGGCCATGTTTACCTCGACAATCTTGTCGGTAAAATGGCCCCTGAAAATGAGCTTAAACGGGAAGCAGTCGGGTTTTCAATTCATGAAGCTTCTGGAGTGCCTGAAGCGGAGTCAGATTGAGAACATCGAGACCAATCAGGTCCTGCTCTAAGTCCGCCAAATGTGACGGTACAGCTTGTGCTGACTCGAAGAAAGTCAATTGGTCCGGTATCTGTCCATTCTGGACCAGATCCTTACCTACATTGCCCTGTGATTTCTCAAGGCCCTTCAGAATCTCGCGCGAGCGTCTGAGAACGTCTTTCGGAAGGCCCGCAAGTTCTGCCACGTGAATACCAAAACTCTGGGTGGCGCCTTGTTCAATGAGCTCGTACATGAACTGAACTTTGCCATTTTTCTGTTCCGTACGCACAGTAAAGTTCTTCGCTCCGGAAAGGCTCTCTACCAGTTCAATCAACTCGTGATAGTGAGTGGCAAAGAGGGTGAGAGATTTTTTTTCTACGAAATGTTCAACGAGCGCCCACGCGATCGAGAGACCATCGTACGTGGATGTGCCGCGACCGATCTCATCGAGAATGATGAGTGAGCGATCAGAAGCGTGACGGAGAATTTCCGCGGTCTCTGCCATCTCCACCATGAATGTCGACTGGCCCTTGATGATGTCATCAGAGGCACCCAGACGAGAGAAGAGATAATCGCAGATACCAAGGTCTGCGGTTTGCGCAGGAACAAAGGAACCAAGTTGAGCAAGATACTGGATGATCGCCACTTCTCTCATGACCGTGGTTTTCCCCGCCATGTTCGGGCCGGTGATGAGACCGAAGTGAGAATTCTCGTCGAGAGTCACCGAGTGCGTGACAAAGCTGTCACGGATGTTTGCTTTGATCAGTGGGTGCCACGCACCTTTTACTGCCACTTTTGTTTTGTTGCCATCAAATGAAGGACGAACAAAATTTTCCTGGAGTGCAGTCCACGCAAGGGCCTGAAAGACATCGATCTGGGCAAAGCGCTTGGCCACATCAAGAAGAAGATAAGCGTGATCGGCGATGCTCCGGCAAATCCCCTCGAAGATTTCTTTTTCAAGCTTCATGAGCTTGTCCATTGCGGTCGTCACCTCTTTCTCGAACGCTTCGAGCTCGTCGGTGATGTAGCGCTCGTTATTCACGAGAGTCTGTCGACGCTGAAAAGACTTGGGAACTTTTGAGAGATGAGAATTAGAGACTTCAATGAAGTATCCGGAAATGTTGTTGTGCTTGATCTTCAGATTTCCGATGCCAGTTTGAGTTCTGTACTTTGTCTCAAGCTTCAGGATTTCATCGGCAGCAGAGTTAGAGAGTTTGGCGAGGCGATCGCGTTCTTTTGAAGCGCCCGGCTTAATGAGATTGCCCTTCTCAAAGTGCGCACCCATCTCATCATTGATGGTTTTTCTGATTTCAGCTGAAAGAGACTGAAGGTAATCGGTGTCTTTTTTCGGAAGCTTCGAGAAGAACGAGAGGTCATTGGCCTTCATCAGGTCTTCTACACGATCAAAAATTTCAAGAGCTCCGGCAAGATTCAGAATATCTCCCGCAACTGCTTTTCTCGTCGAAATCTTGGCCATTATACGGTCGATGTCACGAACGTCTTCGAGTTCGCGGCGAAGAGTCTTCATCGCATCCTGAGTCTTCGTCAGTTTCTCCACGAGATCGAGACGTTTCTCGATGGTCGCGAGGTCACACGATGGAGTCTGGAAGAACTGGCGCAAATAGCGCGAGCCCATCGACGTTTTAGTTTTATCCATGAATCCGAGAACGGAATTCATCGCAGTTTCCCGCGTGCGCGGGAAAATCTCAAGGCCCGCCAGAGTCGCATAAGTTACTTTCATCGTCTCTTCATTATTGATGAGGCGGAACGGACGAAGGTGGCTGATGCGCTCGAGAGTCTGGGTTGAGGAAACGTAGTAAGAAAGCGCGCCGAGAGGTGAGAGAACATCCGGATGCCCGAGAATGATTCCGTCACGCTGATAGGTCGGAATGAGTTTCTGAATATAGAAACCGGAATGCTTTTCTTCAAAGTACTCCTGAGACAAATGGGTCTTCAGCACATCCATGTTGTGAAGATACTCATCAATCAGCGGATATTTTTCCCACTGTCCGAGGTGAGCGATGAATTCTTTCGGACGGATCATCAGAAGTTTTTCGCAGAATTCTTCCACTGACTTGAATGTCACTCCAAAGAAATCACCAGTGGTGAAATCAAGAAGAACGAGAGTGAAAATGCCATCTTTCACGAGACCCGAAGCGATGAATTTATTTTCGGCAGTCGTGCCCTTATCAAGATCGTAAGGAATTCCTGGAGAAACAATCTGAGTGACTCCGCGTTTTACAATTCCTTTTGCTTCTTTCGGATCTTCCAGCTGCTCGCAGATCACAACTTTTTTTCCGAGATTAGAAATGCGATCAACATACACCGCGGCGGCATGATGAGGAATGCCTGCCATCGGAATCGGATGATCACCGAGTTTTCCGCGAACGGTGAGGGAGATGTTTAACAAGCGCGCGGCTTCGCGGGCGTCTTCAAAAAACATTTCGTAAAAATCTCCCATACGGAACATGAGGAGAGTCTCAGGATAATTTTTTTTGACCTCGTAATACTGCTCCATCATGGGAGTCAGTTTCACGCCTTGAGAGACGAGATCGGTGAGTGTCACCGATTCAGGAAGTGTTTGATTTTGCATGTAAAAAAGGTATCAAAGTCCGACCAAAAACGTCACCTCTTTTTAGCTGTCAGAAGAGAGGGAATCTTTTGATAACTACCGGATTTGTGAGGGAGGAGTAGAATGAAATGATGATCAAACGGAATCCTCGATCAACAATAATTATTTTCGGTTACATCATCTTCAACATGATGATCGTTATCACCGCTTATACCACCAAAAACACCATGGAAGCACTTCCGGGACAAGCAGGGGGCAAGGCACCCGAGTACACATTGATTGAAAATCTCGATTACTTTCATGTGAAAGACGGACTTCCTCTCATGTCTCTGTCGGCACTCAACATGAAATCCCAGGGGGAGGAGATTGCAGAGTTTGAAAGACCAGTTGGGATTTATAATCAGCACTCGAGAAATTCCACCATCAAGTATCATGCCCTCGAAGGTGTTTACCGGAAAGTGAAAGACAGTCTGGTTCTCTTGGGTGATGTGAAAGTGAATAACGAAGAAGCGACCTATGAAGCAGACAAGCTCCGCTACCTTCTGAAAAAAGATCTCGTGTATGGAAGTGGCAATGTGCGCTTCAACGGAAAAGATCCGAAGACCGGCGACGAATTCAAAATTAACTCCGAAAAAATGAAGGCCCGTCCCAACTTGAAGCAGAGCGAGTTCACCGGCGCAGTAAATGGAGTGCTCCAGAAGAAGAGAAAGTACGAAAGTCCGATGAAGTTCAGATCACAACTCCTCACTTTCGACGGGGTTCAATCTTACGCGCATCTCGAAGGCGACGTGTATATGAATAAGGATGCCATGCGCGCAACTGGTGGAAAAGCCGATATCTATCTGGAGAACTATAATAAATCTCTCAAGTATTTCGTCATGAATGACGATGTGAAACTGACGGAAAGTCTTAGGAATCCTCAAACGGGGGTTATGGAAGAACGGAAGGCCTTTGCCGAACGTCTCGAAGGATTTGGCCGCGAGGAGAAGATGATTCTCACCGGCGCTCCGCGGGTCGAAATGGGTAAAGATGTTATTAAAGGTTACCGCATCACTGTACGTGAGGGAACCGATTTAGTGGAAGTAGATGATGCTATGTCGGACATGGAAATGAAGAAGAAAGAAAAAAAGGCGAAGGAATAATCCATGCAGACTGCTGATAGCGCCGCGAGCTTTCACGCGAGAGATCTTAAGAAAACATATAATGGCCGGCAGGTCGTGAAGAACGTAAGTATTGATGTCGAACGCGGTGAAGTTGTTGGCCTTCTAGGTCCCAATGGAGCCGGCAAAACTACTTCGTTTTATATGATGGTGGGACTCGTGAAAGCTGACGAGGGAAAGATCAACCTGATGAACGAAGACGTGACGAGAGATCCTCTCCACGTTCGCGCCAAAAAAGGCATCGGTTATCTCCCCCAGGAAGCGTCTGTTTTCAGAGAACTTACCGTAGAAGAAAACATTTTTTCGGTCCTGGAAATCCGGGACCTGTCCGATAAGGAAAAGCAGAACAACCTCGATAATTTGATTCGCGATTTTGGTCTGGATCATATCCGGAAATCAAAAGGAAGAGAGTTATCAGGTGGTGAGCGGAGACGCGTGGAGATCGCGAGATCTCTGGCGCTGGATCCGAAGTTTGTTTTACTTGATGAGCCCTTCGCAGGTGTGGACCCATTAGCGGTTCATGACATCCAGGACATCATCAAGCGTTTGAAGGCGAAGAACATCGGTGTCCTCATCACGGATCACAACGTGAGAGAAACCCTTGGGATCGTCGATCGCGCGTACATCATGAGTAAGGGTGAACTTCTCGTGAGTGGTACGCCGACTGAGATTATTAATAACGAAGTCGCACGCAAGTTTTACTTGGGCGAAGAATTTAAGATGTAGGGAGTTTCTCCATGTCTATTAAAATGAGTCAAGGGCTGAAGCAGACGCAAAGTCTGATGATCACGCCCCAGCTGCAGCAGGCGATCAAGCTACTGACTCTCACTCACCTCGAGATGACGACTCTCATTTCGCAGGAGATGGTAGAGAATCCGATGCTCGAGGAGATCGACGGTGAAGTGGAGACAGCTGCGCAGGAAGACCAGAGCCGCGAGGAAATGGATGCTCATGAAGCAAAGGCCGAGGACTTTTCAGGCCCTGAGCTGATCGAAAACTCAAAAGACAATTTTGACTGGGAGTCATACTCCGAGTCGTTCAACTCTTCTTCGTCTTCGTCACCGAACATGAAGGAGAACGTTTCTCCGGATGATCTTCCGAGCTATGAGAACATGGTCTCAAAGGGCCAGTCACTCCAGGAACACCTCGAGTGGCAGATCCGCATGGAGAATCTTTCCACTGAACAACTGAATCTTGTCCTTGATCTCATCGGTAACATCGATGATGACGGTTATCTGGAAGTGCCTTTCGATGAGATCGTTGCACGCAACGAAGTTTCTGATCGTGATGAAGCTCTGGGAATGCTCGGACTTGTTCAGCACCTTGATCCGATCGGATGTGGCGCTCAGAACATTGAAGAGTGTCTCGGCATTCAGGCACGCATGCTTCCTGAGCGTTCGCCGCTCGTGGAACTTATTATTGAAAGGAACCTGAAAGACCTCGAGAAAAAAGACTACGCAAAAATTGCGAAAGACTTCTCTGTCTCAAAAGATAAAGTGAAAGATGCAGAACTCGTGATCATGGGTCTGAATCCGAAACCAGGTCGTCTTATTTCTGCTGAGGAAACTCAATACGTCGTTCCTGATATCTTCGTCGCTGAAGTAGGCGGAGAGTTCGTGGTCCAGGTGAACGACGAAGGTGTTCCACGTCTTCGTATCTCTAACCTCTATAAGTCACTGATCAAGTCTGGCCAGGACAATGCTGAGGCAAAAGAATTCGTGCAGGACAAGCTCCGCGCGGCGATGTGGCTCATTAAATCTATCGAGAATCGTCAGAAGACGATCTACAAAGTTGCTAACTCTATCGTACGCACTCAGCAGGAGTTCTTCAAGAAAGGTCCTGCGTTCCTGAAGCCGATGATCCTGAAAGACATCGCGGGTGAGATCGGTATGCACGAATCAACTGTATCGCGTGTTACGACCAACAAATACATGCACACGCCGATCGGTACGTTTGAATTGAAATACTTCTTTAACGCCGGTATTGGCGGCAAGAATGGCGGTATCGATATCGCCGGTGAGTCCCTCAAGCTGAAGATCAAAGAGATGATCGGGAATGAAGATCCCAAAAGGCCGCTCTCAGATCAGAAAATCTCCGAGCTTCTCAGTACGAAGGACATTGTCGTCGCCCGCAGAACCGTGGCGAAGTATCGTGAAATGATGGGAATAGCCCCGTCATCTAAAAGAAAAAAATAGGAGGTAATAAAAGCAGAATTTTTTGTCGAATGATTCCGAAAAGAATGTGTCCGAAACTTTTTTTATTATTAGAGGCACGTAAACGCATGAAATTAAAAATTTCTTTTAAGCATCTGGAACACACACCGGCCCTCGATCAACGTATCACGGAAAAATCAGAACATTTTGAAAAGTATTTCCACGGCAATATTTCTGCACACTGGACCTGTTGGGTTCATGGTGACGAACACTGGGCGGAAGTGAAGATTCACGGCCCCAAGTTCGATTTCTTTGCCAAGGCATCTGCTGACAACATGTACAAGTCACTCGATCTTGTCGTGGATAAAGTAGAGCGCCAGTTTGAAAAACAAAAAGACATGAAACGCAACAAGCTCCACAAAGAGCCGTACGGATCGCCTAAGCATAAGGCGATTCGCGACAAGATATACGAGGAAGAACAAGTGTTCTTCGAAGAATGGGAAAATAAAACGGCATAGCCGGAAAAATAGAGAGGGCCCGAAAGGGCCCTTTTTTACTAAGCAGCGACTTTCAGGAACTCCACGCCCACTTTGTAATCAGTGTACATGTCGAGCTCGAGATTGGTTTGCACGTAGCGAACGATCGCGATGATTTTGTGTTTGAGTTTTCGGTCTTTGAAATCTTCAACGACGAAATGATCTCCGCGCTTGAACTCATCCGCAGAAAGACTCACAAAACTCATTCCGCCCTGGGAAACATCAATGAGCTGGAAGATTTCTTGTCCTGTTTCTTTCTTCCTGAGCTTTACCCATTTACCGGGTTTCGCTTCAAATCTCGGATGTGCTCGGTTGTTGATCATGGGAACATTATAAATGAGTCTCACATTGCAATCTCGAAAGTGCCCTGAAATCAGGTGGTTGCGAGATTTGATCACTATCGACCTAGAGTCTTTCTGTTGGCAGAAGTGATTCATTTCCATTAAATTCAGCACACATGATTTAACCGGAAGCTGGTGTGAATCCAGCACTGTCCCGCAACTGTAACCGAAAGGAAGTCAGATACGGCATCATGAAACGACAATCCCGAGGAGGAGATCTTTGTCGCTCATCATTTTGCTTCTCATTTGTTTTTCAGTTCACGCAACTGAATCTCTTGAACAGATCGAAGTCACCGCTTCGAAACAATCGACCAATTACAATTTCACGCAAACGGAAACAGTGAATGCAGAAGACTTCGAAACTCTTCCTGCTCCATTTCTCTCGCAGGCCCTTGAACGCGTGCCCGGGCTTACGAGTTCGCAGAACGGCGGTCCTGGCGGCAGAACAACTTTCTTTATTCGCGGAACCGAATCACGTCACATTTCTTTTACGCTTGATGGATTGAAGCTCAACGACCCTTCGAGCACTGACCGGCAGTTTGATGCTGCTTTTCTTTCTCTCACAGGCATTGAAGAAATTCGTGTGCACAAAGGTCCGCAGGCAGTGCTCTTTGGGTCCGATGCGATGGGTGGCCACGTTGAGATGCTCACGAGAAAAGGCTCAGATAAACCGGAGAAAAAACTCACGCTGAACGCAGGAAGCTTCGGGACTTTAGGAGCGACCTATCAGCATGACTGGTCCAAGGGGACTCTGAGTTTTGTGAAGCAAAGAACCGATGGGATCTCGCGATTCAATGAGAAAAGATTTGGGGCGACTGAACGTGATGGGAGTGAAACGACGCAATTGATGAGTTCCTCCCGTCACGAATTTTTCAATAAGACTCATACGGATCTTCTTGGCTCATTTGTCGAGGGAAGAAATGAACTCGACATCACTTCGGATAACGGTTCAGAGCATGGACTGAGTCGTCAGTATCTTGTTCAGCAGAAAACGAGTTATCAGGCCTCCAAAGAAAATGCATTTTCGCTTCGGACAGGTCTTAACCGCAATGAGCGATCCATCAAGAGTCTCACCACAGGAACTACGGACTTTGCGGGAAATCTTTTTCAGAATGAGTTGCTATACGAAAACGGGAATGACGACCGCAGAATTCTTGCGGGAGTTGTAGGGGAGAGAGAAACTCTGCAGGTTGATAAGAAAAAATCTTTCGACCTCGGAGGCATTTTTCTTCAGGGCCTCAAGCGTTTGGGAGATTTCACTCTTCAAGGAGGCCTTCGCGGTGATCATCATTCCCGCTATGGGAATTTCGGCACGGGTTCGGCGGGTGTTGAAATGAAAAAAAATATCGGTACGTTCGGTGTGCAGTATTCACGCGGCTATAAGGCGCCATCGCTCTTTCAGCTTTTTGATCCGAACTTTGGGAATGACGATCTGAAACCCGAGATCAACCAGTCGTCCGAAGCAAGCTGGAAGAAAAAGTTTAAATCCTTCGACGCTGAATTCGTGGCTTTTCAAAGCAAGCTCTCGAATCTCATTGTTTTCACCGGAAGCGGTTACCGGAACCAGGGAAGATTTATTTCCGAAGGTGTGGAACCCTCGCTCAAGTGGACCGGTGAGAAATTTCAGCTGAGAGGAAGTTATACACATCTTGCTTTCCGGGAAGTGGAAGTGCCGGTCCTCCGTCGCCCTTATAACAGCGGACAATTTTCTGCTTCTTGGTTTCCGAGTGACATCTCGGAATTGTTTGCGCGTCTCCGTTGGTATGATTCGCGAAAGGATGTCGATTTTAACGGCAAAACAGTGAAGCTCAATTCGTTTGAAACGATGGATGTCGGTGCGGTCTACCGGATGGGACGCCATACTTTTTCGGCCCAGATCGTGAACATCACGAATCGCGAATATGAAGAGATTTTCGGCTTCAGTGTGATGCCGCGATCAGTGTTCGGGAATTATTCGGTGACTTTCTAGTGAACTTTCTTGTCGCCGTCTTCAAAGCAGCATGAGCCTTCATGATGCTCAATTTCTTCTTCAAGACTTGCCTCATATTTGCGACGGTCTTCATTGGAGAGCCCAAGCGAATCTGTGAGAGTTTCACTCAACGTAGGATTCAGGACATCGACTGAGAGTCCAAGCTCTTCCATCTCCGCAGCGAACTGATAGGCCTTATCTGATTCGTCGATCCCGCATTCAAAAAGCACCTGACGAGTGTCAGTCTCAACGACGCGGATTTTGGAGATTTCTTTTTCCATAGGGAGATGGTAATTATCAGCGGAAAGGGTGTCAAAGGAAGTCATGGGCCTCGTTCTATGGATCGATTCAAATACTTTTGCGTCAGGCCTTCTGGAAAAGGTTTTCCGGAAGAAAGGGCTTGAATTTTATACCGTTCCTCATGCGAGAGACTTTCTGTACCTCGTGGAAGACCTCAAACCGTCTGTCATTGTTCTGGATGCTTCGACGGTGAAAGAGGACCTGGAACTTTTCCGGAAACAATATGATTCCTCAGAACATTTCCGGAAAACACCTGTGGTTGTGATAGGCGGGTGGACTGGATTAGAGTTTATTCAGGAGAAAAAAGGCGAAATGCCACGAACTTTTGATCCCTTCACTGTACCGGAAGCCCTCAAAGCTTTATAATTTTCCAATGAACAGCAAAGACAAGGCCATTCTGATCGCAGGGCTAATCGTTTCCCTCATCATATTCGCTGTGACGCTTTATTTCCGAAGCGGAGCATTCCGGTAACAATTTCGGCCCCATCAAGTGCAATGGATCTCTTTCTGATTGCGAGACAAAGAAGCTTGAAAGTTTTTTGTCGAGGACTGAAAGAAGAACGTCAGTGAGCTCGTGATAGTGAGTGTGAATCCATTGCGCCTGAAAGTGATTGGTAACTTCAAGAATCAGGACATTATTTGAAATCACCATCGGCTTCACATTTTTAAACCACTGGTGGTGAACTTCCGGTCCCAGAATGTCACCTAGCTGTTCGGAAACGATGGACCAGATGTAAGAAGCGCGCACGACTGGATGGGCGAGGTTCGTATTTTTTTCTCTGAGCGCTGCTTTTCTTTCCGTCCAGCGCGCTTTTAATCTGCTTTTTTTAGGCATGAGGCCCATCAGGGTATTGAAATTGTCCCTGATCGACAACTCAATTCACGAGTTGTTCGAAAGATTTTGTTCCCACTGTTTTGCTTCCTGTGGAGCGAGAACATACTGACTCAGCCCGAGCTGCTGAAAAATAAAATCAGGAATGCGAATACGATAAAAAATTCCTTGCTCATGCGAAGCAAGATTCATGATGTTCGCGTTGGCGCGAACGCGAGCATGAGCATCGCCCGCTTCATAGGGGATGAAGAGATCGTAATGATCTTGCTTTGAGAGAAAGAAATCAATGACGTGACTTCTGAGATTCTTCATATCGTCTTCGTCATACGAAGAGACAAGAAATGAGTTCGGGAAATTCCTCATGATGATCCGTGCGCGAACGGGATCATTAAGAAGATCTTTTTTGTTAAAGACAATGAATTGTTCTTTTTCCTGGACTCCCAGTTCTTTCAGAACATCCTGAGTAACTCTCAGTTGCTTCTGGTAATTAGGATCCGAAATGTCACAAACAATGAGCAGAAGATCTGCTTCAAGAGCTGATTCAAGTGTTGTGCGGAAACCATGAACCAGAGTGTTCGGAAGGTTCGAGATGAATCCTACCGTATCGATCATGATCATCGGCGGTTTTGAATCAGGGTTCAGTGTGCGGAAGGTGGAGTCGAGAGTCGCGAAGAGCTTATTCTCCTCAAGCACATTCACTTTACAAAGACGATTCATGAGCGAAGACTTACCCGCATTCGTGTATCCAACGAGGGCCGCAGTTACCGCCTGATTCTGGCGTTTTTTTCTTTGCTGTTCACGTGATCTCTGAACTTCGTCGAGTTGACGTTTATAGAACTCGATGCGCTCTCTCACCATACGCCGGTCAAGCTCGAGCTGCTGCTCACCCTCACCACCGATCGCAGCACCTGCTGCACGCTGCTTCGAAAAGTGACCCCACATGGCGGTCAGGCGAGGAAGAAGATATTGGAGTCGCGCGATTTCGATCTGAATCTTTGCTTCTTTGGTTCGCGCGTGTTGCGCGAAGATTTCGAGGATCACTGTGTTTCGGTCGACGATTTCAAGTTTTGTGATCTCTTTGATGTTTCTTGCCTGTGAAGCCGAGAGCTCGAAATCAAAAACGAGAAGCTTTGAGCCTTCTTCACGTGCGGCATCCGCGATTTCGGCGAGTTTTCCTTCTCCAAGCATCGTCGCAGGATCAATCTGCTTACGATTTTGAACGTATTCTTCACCTGCCACGATACCGAGGGTTCGCAGAAGTTCTCTCAATTCAAGAAGAGAATTATTCGTTTCAATCGCAGTCGCATGATGCTCGAACTTGTCACAGATTATGGAGACGAGTGAGGCCTTCTGACCAAGCGGAAGTTTGTATTCTTCGTAATTCATTTAAGCTCCATCTGGAGATTGTCCAGAAGTCTCGTGGTCCTGAGCTGGAACACGGCAAGTAAGGTCAGTATTTTTGAATGTGAAATGTCAGTGGAAAGAGTCTCTCCGTCACGGAGCTCGAGATAGTTCCAGCGCTTATCCTTAAGGACATCTGCAATAAATTTTTTTGCCTCAGAAAGATTGCTACTTTTTTCACCGACGATTTCTTTGATTTTATTCAGAGTGCGCGAAAGGATGAGAGCTTCCTGCCTTTCCTCGGTGTTCAGATATTGATTGCGGCTGGAAAGCGCCAGCCCGTCATGGTCGCGAATAATCGGCATGCCGGTAATCTTGATCGAAAGCTGGAGGTCTTTCACCATTTTTTTGATCACAAGAAATTGCTGATAGTCCTTGAGGCCGAAATACGCCTCACGAGGCCTGACGATCTCAAAAAGACGGTAGACGACAGTTGCGACACCTTCAAAGTGACCAGGACGAAGCGCGCCCTCGAGTACTCCCGAGAGATCGGGCACATCAATCTTCTGATCATATCCGGCCGGATAAACTTCGGCAGGATCGACGGGAGCATAGACAACAACTTTAGCTGATGGAAATTCTTTTGCTACTTTCTCGATCAAACGAAGATCATCTTCGAGAGTGCGTGGATAGCGGTTGAAGTCTTCACTTGGCCCGAATTGCTTGGGGTTCACAAAGATAGAAAAATAAACAACCTGATCGTATTTCAAAGCTTCACGAAGCAGAGAGAGATGCCCTTCATGGAGATTTCCCATTGTGGGGACAAAGCCCACTGAGTTTTTCTCTGCGTTTCTTTCCGAGATGAGGGAGTTTGTGCTTTTGTGAACGATCACCATGGCAACTTGCCTTCAAACCATTCACGGAGTTTTTCCCCGACCTCTTTTTTGGAAAGAGGATAAGGGCCCTTGATGTCTTTCGTGGTGACGAAGAAATATTCTCCGCCGGTTTTCTGAAAGCCGGAAATATCACCGCCGAGAAGTCCGCTATTCACTTTGTTACCCACCATGAGATCAACGGGCTTGCGGTTCATTTTTTCCATGAACACGCCTTTGGTGGTTTCGGTTTCCGCGGCAAAGCTCACAACTTTCTGATTGGATTTTCTGATTGAGAGAATTTCTTTCATGATGTCGGCGGCCTTCCGGAAGGGAATGCTGTCACCCATGTTTTCTTTTTTTATTTTCTGAGTTACTGGTTCGAACTCAATATCAGCAATAGCTCCTGTAGAAATATAGAGATCGGCAGTTGGGAAACGTTTGAGCGCTTCATTCTTCATGATTTCCGTTGTTGGTGCTTTCACAAGAGTAAAGTGCGGATGGCCTTGAAGATTTTCCACGGAAGAATCGCACTGATGTCCAGCGAGCACGGTCACGTCATAACCCGCCTTGAGAAATGCTTTTCCTACTGCAATTCCCATTTTCCCGGAAGAGGGATTGGTGATGTAGCGAACCGGATCGAGCGGCGATACTGTTGCCCCGGCAGTCACAATCACTTTTCCTTTCTTCGATTGACCAGGATTCAATGTCTCGATGAAATCAGCAACCGCTGTGACTTCCGGAAATTTTCCTTTTCCGATATCCCCACAGGCAAGCAGGCCTTCCGCAGGATTGATGAGAGCAATGTTGTCTCTCTTTGAAATCGCGGTGACATGTTCCTGCGTTCGCGGATGATTCCACATCTCAGTATTCATCGCCGGAAAAAGAAGCAGCGGCGTTTTCCCGGAGGCGAGCACAATACTCATAAGAAGATCATCGGGAAGACCGAGAGAAATTTTCCCGAGTGTGTTGGCGGACAATGGTGCGATCACAATTTTGTATGCCCACTTGGCGAGCTGAATGTGAAGAACGTTCTCATTACCGGCAAGATTCTCCGGCACAAAATCATCCTGTGGACCGAAAACATTTTCCACACCGAGGTAACGAAATGTTTCGGGCTTCACGAACTCCAAAGCTCCACGGGAAAGCACGACGATCACTTTGTCGCCGTTTTTCACCAGGAGGCGCGCGAGATCAAGGCCCTTGTAGGCGGCGATGGATCCGGTGATGCCAAGAATGATT
>JBJMLZ010000247.1:0-7016 GCA_045805035.1 Bacteriovoracaceae bacterium | reverse complement strand
GAGATTCTCCCCGCGCTTAATGATCGCCTGAAGCCATGGCTCGCGGATCGCTGCCAGCGGAGCATATTTTTCGTAGATCGCTTTGAGTTCCTGTTCTTCTCTCTCTGCCTTGATCAGCTGCAGCCGCCCGAGAAGTTCCTTACTCACCTGATAATATTTTTCGTAATCAGTGATGATGTACACAACTGTTTCGTCGGTCCACTGGGCAGCGCCGCCTTTACTCGCTTTCACGATCGCACCTTTCTCAAGAAGAATGTTCATCATGAGCCAGTGGCCACGGTGATGGGCCTCGGAGAGTGACTGCTGTTTGGAAACGTCACGGAGGAAGTTGGCGTTGTACGCATCGTACATGGCGTTTCTGGATCTGATCGCTTCTTCCTGGTTCTTGAACATGCCGATCTTCACCATGATCGGATCCGCTCCGAAGACGAGAGCGGCAAGGTCCGCGCGCTGTTCTTCCAGCGATGAACCGAGGGCTCCGAGGGCAGTCGTCGGATCTTCTTTCGGCCCGTACTTGCCGGTGTTATATGTGCCGGAACCATGTCCGATGATTTCGTGAAGGAGCACTTTGGTTTTTCTTCCCTGAGTCCAGAAATTCACGATGTCGTTCACCTTGTTCACTGGTGCATAGGCATCGTACATCTCGCGGCGATCTTTGATGGTGTTGGGATCAAGATCCTGGCCCGGAAGATCGAGACGGATAATATTTTTTGCGCCAACATCGCGACGGATGTCATCGTAGTTCGGAAGATTGTATCCACCGGAACGGAAGGACGAAATTTCCTGGAAGTAATACACCATGAGTGCTGGCGGGGAATAACCATCCGGGAAAGTTTTCTTGTACTGCCCATACGGCATGTTGTTTTCAAATTCCTGCGCGTTCCTTGCGAGGTTTACTGACATCTTCGTGGTTTCCGGATCAACGATCTGTACGTAGGATTCCCACGAGCCGATGAGTGTCTTGTAGTCAGTCTGATATTCCACATAGCCCATCATGAAATCAACTTTGGAACTTGTGCCGTCTTTCACCCAATGTACGTTCATCTGGCGGAAATCCTCAACGTCTCCGAGCTCAAAATAACGGATGAGATGTTCAATTTGTTTTTTCTGATGATCGCTTGAAGCAAGTGGAACCGCTGCCTTGAGATGCTTCACGACTTCTGTCATCGCATTTCTCACTTCCTGCGGAAGCTCAGGATTGTTCAGCGCCTGCACCTGGCACTTGAGACCCGTAGGGCCGCCGCGAACGATCCGGCAATTTACGTCAGACTTCATTCCCCGATGAATGGCGTCTTCAACTTCGGCCTCGGTGATTCCGTGTTCGTAAATATTATTCCCGGAGATCGCGAGTTCATTGCCCGCATTGCCTTCCGGTTTCAGGATGACTTCAAAATCCGGGTCCGTGAGCAGGCGCACACTTTCAAGAACTGATGTGGCACTTGCTTTTGGTGAGTATCGACGAAAGAGTTCGCCCACCTGAGCGGCAGACACTTTCTTCAGGACATATTTGCGATTGGAGGTGGTGTAGGGCCCGACCTGATCTTCGTATTTAATTGTGTAGTTCAGATATTCAGTGAAGGCGTTGCCGAGAAGTTTTTTCGTGGCGGGAAGATTTTTTGCGGTGAGTGATGTTTCCAGCATGTTCTTGATCAGGAGCCCATAGCGATGGTTCTGATGAAGGAGAATAAATTTTCCCGCATCGGCGGCGGCGAGGAGATGGGCCGCAAGTTTCTTTTCTTTCGGCGTAAGCGTTGCCCAGACGACTTTTCTTGGTGCGGAACTCGTGATCCGGATGTTGTCTGGCACAGTGAGCGCAGTGAAATTGGCGTGGGCGTAAAACGATGCGAGAACGCCGAGAACAGCAAGGGATTTTCTGAACACATTTCCTCCTGAATTTAAAAATGACTATTCATCTTCGGCTCCCGCAAAATGAGCGTCAACAAAAGGTTAGTGGAGCAAAACGCTCTTTGATGTGAAGCTTGTATTAATGATCGCCAGAATATCTTAAAATGGGCTTATGAAGTTGCCTGAGATTCCCGCGAACGAAAAACAGCGGCAGAAGGACCTCGATTCCTACAATATCCTCGATACTCCGAGGGAGCCGACCTTTGATCAGATTACGAGTCTTGCCGCTGCTCTTTGCGGAACCAAATACGCACTCGTGACTTTGGTGGACGCTGATCGCCAGTGGTTCAAGGCCTGCTATGGGATCGACGTGAATGAGACCCCTCGAAGTATTTCCTTTTGTGCGCACGCGATTCAGGGTGACGACATTTATGTTGTGAAGGACACCCTGAAGGATATCTGTTTTCATGACAGTCCTCTTGTGACCGGTCCTCCGAACATTCGTTTTTATGCCGGCGCCCCGCTGATCACTCCGGAAGGAAACCGCCTGGGAACTTTGTGTGTGCTCGATTCCGAACCCAGAGATCTCAGTGAACAACAGAAAAGAATTCTTCAATCACTTGCCCGACACGTGATGGATCTTTTTGAACTGAAAAAGAAAACCGTTGAAGTGGAATCGTTTGCGAGGATCATCAACCAGACCACGGATGCGATGATGGCAGTGGCACCACCGACCTGGAAATTCAATTTCGCCAATGCCGCGACATTGAAACTCTTCGGAGTGAAGAGCCTTGAAGAATTTTATCAACTAGGCCCGTGGGATGTATCACCAGAACTTCAGCCGGACGGTGAACCTTCGAGTGTCAAGGCCCAGCGGATGATCAAGCAGGCAATGGAGACAGGAAATGCTTACTTTGAATGGTGTCACAAGAGACTCGATGGAAGCATATTTCCCTGTATGATCCAGCTCTCAAAAATCGAACAGGGGAATCAGACGTGGTGCCTGGGAAGTGTCCGCGATGTGACCAATGAGAAAGCGCTTGAACGCCAGCTTCTCGAAGCGCAATCGATCGCCAACATTGGATCGTGGACACATAATCTTGTGACTAACGAAGTGACGTGGTCTAAAGAACTGGTAAAAATATTCGAGGTGGATGAAAGCAAAAAACAATTTCAGTTCCATGAATACCGCGATCACGTTCATCCGGATGATCTTCCGAAGCTTGATTACTTTATCAATCGCGCGAAAAAC
This sequence comes from Bacteriovoracaceae bacterium, assembly GCA_045805035.1. GTDB lineage: Bacteria > Bdellovibrionota > Bacteriovoracia > Bacteriovoracales > Bacteriovoracaceae > Peredibacter. The sequence continues at coordinate 3,919 of JBJMLZ010000247.1, read as the reverse complement.
AATGGTGAAGACTTTACCTTTGATCACCGGCTTGTTTTTGAAGGTGGCGCACGTATCAAATACGTTCAGGGGATCGCCAAGATCAATAAAGATAGCCGCGGAGTTGCTGCTTCATTGAGCGGAACTCTTCGTGACCGGACTGCGGATGTTGAGAATGAAGAAAAATATCGCCGGCTCCTTGAGGAAAGTCAATTTGTCCTCGACACGCTCGGTATTGGCGTCTGGAAATCCGACATGGTGACTGGGGCCCAGATGTGGGACAAGAACGTCCATCAATTATGGGAAGTGGATCCCGAAAACTTCACGGGTGACTACAGTGGTTTCTCTCAATATTTAACTGAAGAAGCGAAAAAAAGAGTAGAAGAAGACTGGGATAAAATTCTTCATGGTCTTGATCGCTTCAGCAATACCTATGAGATTGTCACTCCGAAAGGAAAACGAAAATTTATCGGCACTCAGGGGATTGTGATCAGAGACAATCAGGGGAAGCCGACATTTCTCTTTGGTGTGAACTGGGATCGCTCGAAAGAAGTGGAAATGGAAAAAAACCTTCAGTTCGAGAAAGCGAAGACTCTTCACACGGCAAAGCTCGCGAGTATCGGGCAGCTTGCTGCCGGGGTGGGACATGAAATCAATAATCCACTGGCAGTGATCTCGGGACATATTGCCATGGCAGAACAGCTTCTGATCAATGGCGGCGATCCGAAGATCCTGATGGATAAACTGCATAAGATGGAAAATTCCGTTAACCGCATCACCAATATCGTGAAAGGCCTTCGCACGTTCGCGCGCTCGGATAACGACGAGCTTTCTGAATTTGATCCGTTTGAGCTGGTGCGCGAGTCCGTTGATCTTGTCTCTGAAATTTACCAGCATGAAGGTGTGGTGGTTTCTCTCCGGAAAGAAACTCTGCCGGTGAAGATGCTCGGCAATCGCGGCCGCCTTCAGCAAGTCCTTGTGAATCTTCTCTCCAATGCCCGCGACGCGACGATCGGACAAAATCTCCGCCGTATTGATGTGATTGTGACATCCGGTAATGGCCAGCTGAAAATCATCGTGAAAGATAATGGTCACGGAGTTCCGGAAGAAATCCGCGAGAAAATTTTTGAACCGTTCTTCACGACTAAAGACGTGAGTCACGGCACGGGCATCGGCCTTTCGCTTGTGAGCACGATCATTAAAGAACACAATGGCAAAGTGGATCTTCGCTCCGAAGAAGGCAAGGGGGCCGAGTTTGAAATCACACTTCCGGTGAATTTTACGGAACCACTGAATACTCCTGCACCGGTGAAAAAGAAAACTCCGGTTGAAAAATTCGATGCCAGGGTGCTCGTACTTGATGATGAACCGGAGCTTCGCGAAGTGCTGAAGGAGATTCTTGAAATTTCCTGCGTGGAAGTTTACAGCGCTTCATCCGTGCCCGAGGCCATGAAGCTTCTGAAAGAGCGCAGGATCGACGCTATTATCTCGGATATCAAGATGCCTGCCTACGACGGCTTTGAGTTCCTGGCGCAGATAAAGAGGGATCCTGAGCTCAAAAATACGAGATTCTTCTTTCTCACAGGCGGCATTGAGATGACTCCGGCGGAAAAAACGATCGTCAACCGGGACACAGACGGTGTTTTCTACAAGCCGATCAAGTTCAACGACATCGTTATGACTCTCAAGCAATACTTTAAAGTCATTTCACCTTGAGACAAGCGCCGAAGTAGCCGTTGCCCATGTCCGTGCGTCCTTCCGGAACAACCGGCACATTCGCGAGAGGGCCGGAACCTGAGGTGAGAGGGAAGCGGATGGTGCTCGAAACCATTTCGCGAAGATTGGAATCAATACGCGATTTCACAGCCCCATGAAGCCAGGAAGAATCACGGAGAGCATACTTCGCGGTTCCGGGAACGACGTTCCAGTCTGCTTCACCGTTCTCAAGACAGAAATCACCGCCGTTACAGATCGTCGGAGTGAAGCCGATGTTGAAGTTGATGTCGCCGCCGATTTTACCAAGGCCGACAAAGACTCCACCTCGAAGGCACTCACGGGTGCTGAGACTCACGTTGTAGCGTTTTGTGGCGGGATCAAACTTCATGGTGGGTGGGCCATTCAGGTAACAGCGAAGTCCATCCGGATCTTCTTCAATGGCGAACACGCAACCTTGTCCGACAGCAAACCCTGATTTGTCACGTGCGATTTCGCCTTTGCCGTTTTTTGCGACCACGAAGTCACCCTGACCGCGATGACAAAGGCGGCCGGAATCATACATCGCCTTCATGAGGTTATTGAGCTCATTGATATCAACGTAAGTCTGAATCGGGCAATTAGGAATGCTTCTGTTTTCGTGAGTGGAAGCTTTTTGTTTGTCACAGATATCCGGAACACAGAAGCCGACGGAGAGCTGGGAATCATTCGAAAGATTTCCCACGAGCTCGATTCCGCTCATAAGAGTGGAGGAAGATTGGGTGGCCTTGATTCTTTCTGTGAGAGGAACGATGTCGCGGGAGAAATTTCCGGCAAGCCCAAGTTTTTGAAAGCGTGGGCCCATTCCTTCAAGGCGGGCGCGGATGCTTTCGGAGGTGACATTGGAATTTCTTGCCACCGTTTCTTTCAGCATCTTAATTGCATCATCAACTTTCGGAAGATTCTTCAAGCTGTAGTTGTTGCTGATTCTTCCCGGATAAGATGAAGTGTAACAGGAGTTGTCTGCAGCAATAGGAGTCTTTTCCGCTTTCATCATCGCGCAGTCGAGAAGGTCAACGTATTTTCTCACGGCAATGTTGCCGACTCCGAGTTCAGAGATCATGGAATCCGAAGGAGTTTCCATTCGCGTCGGTCCACCGGTGAAAGAAACGCCACCAAGGTAATTGGAAACAGTTTTTTCAAACTGAGTCGAGAGAACGTTGGCGATCGCGTTTTCAACTGTCGGACGGAAATAGCGCGCCAGTGGGGGAAGGGCAGAGAGCTTGGCGATGTCAAGCGTCTCCGGTGTGTAACCCGAAAGTCCCACCACCGTCGATCCGCGAAGAGAACGATCAATCATGGCATTGGAAACAAACGGAGCATCACCTACCGGGCGCAGATGAACGTTCGAAAGAATTGGTTTTTTAGAAAGATCAATCGTGGCATCAAGACATACTTCTTTCTGACTATCGAGAGTGACATCCAGATTATTGAGGCCGATGTTTTCATAGTCCGTGCCATTCTTGTCAAAATCTATTCCGACACTGAGGACGACTTTCATCGCGTTCACCTTGAAGCAGGAGCGTACGACATTTCCTTCGAGGGTGACGTTTTCCGGAACCAGATCCAGCTGCTTGAGTGCCAATGGAGTAGTGAAGTTGATGTTCTTCGGTCTTGCGGATGCATCAGACGGACACTTGTCCATGTGACTTCCCATCATGAATGAGCACGGAAGGGCAAAACAAATTCGGCGTTTGATTTCTTCAGAGTAGGAAGGATCTCCGCAAAGATTCCAGTTACTGCAATCAACGTCCTTAAACTTTTCGTCACGGGCCTTTTCTTTCTTACAGAGTTCGATGTTAAAAGGAAAACCGACGCTCGGGAGAGGCCAGTCCGTGATGAAACTTTTTTTGAACCGATCAGAGTCCAGATAGGTTCGGATCGCGGGGAGCGCGCGCTTCTCAAGTTCATCAGTTTTATGAAGGAGACCACTGATGGCATTACTGTCGACTTGCATGCGCATAAGCTGAGACTGACATTGTCCGGCGGATCCACCGGGATCATCCGCGAACGCAAGCGATGAAAGAAGAACAAAGATGATGTACTTCATTGTCCGCTCGCTCCACTTCCGCGCAGACGGAAACAAGCGCCGAAGAAGCCGGGACCGGTATCAACCCTGCCTTCAGCTTCGAGAGGAACCGTGGCGAGTGGCCCTACATTACTCGTCATTGGAATACGGATCGTATCG
>JBJMLZ010000246.1:0-4742 GCA_045805035.1 Bacteriovoracaceae bacterium | reverse complement strand
TGAAATTTGTTCTGAATCGTCCAATTCCTCCGACGCCGCTTTATCCCCTTCACAAAGAAGTCGTCATGGGCAGTGAGCGACCTTTCGACTTTAAGTGGAACAAAGGAAGCTCAGGTGATGTGGTGAACGTTGAAGTTTCAAAAGATCCTGACTTCAAATCAAAAATCATCTCGAAATCTATAAAAGACCACACCTTCTTCACACCGGAAACCAATCTTCCCGAGGGAGATTATTTCTGGCGAATCACCTTTGCGCTTCCTTCCGGTGAGGCCGTCGAGTCTCCTGTTACCACTTTCACCATACACCGTGGTTCAGGTGTTCTTTCGCCGTCTCCGTTACTTCCGATGGATCGGGCGAAATTCTATCTGGGATCGACTCACGAATCTGAAATCAAATTCGAATGGAAAAATCAGGACAACATGGCCTATGACCTCAAAGTCACCGGCGAAGATTATTCACAGGAGATCGAGTCGAAAACAAATTCCGCGGTGGTCCGCCTCACTCGCCCTGGTATTTACAAATGGGAAGTGACTTCAAGAACCGCAGATGGAAAACGTTCGGTACTTCCTAATCAGAGAACATTTGAAGTAAGACCCGAAGGAAAAATTCAGTGGCTCACAACTCAAAAAAATTATCAGTACCTGGATAATCTTCCGGTCATTGTTTTACGTTGGCAGAAAATTTCCGGTGGGAACTCTATTCTTCGCGTAGGGCAGACTCCTGATCTGAAAGACAGCGAAGTCTTCAATGTTTCCGGTAAAGATTTTCCGTTCCGTCCTTCGCAGGATGGACTCTATTATGCGCGCGTTCAGGGTACTGATGAAAACGGCATGGTCTCCGCAACTTCAGACGTCTTTGATTTCGAAATCAAGCAGGCACCTTTACCCCCTGCTCCACTTGCAAAAAACGAGCAGAAAAATTTCCGTGCTTCGGCGACCGGTGACTTCGCGATATCCGTCGCAAACCAAAAACCCACCTGGCTTCTCATTGCTCAATTGATTGACGTCAAAGGAGGAATCCTTGATGAACGTCGCTTCAATGAACCTCAGCTGAAATTCTCCGGCCTCATGCCTGGCAGATATCTTGTCCGCACCAATTTCCAGGATGAATATAATCGCAAGGGCGAAGTCAGTGTTCTTGAAATTGATGTTCCCGAAAAGAACGCCATTCCGGCTCCCAAACTCAAGGGAGTAAAAGTCAGATGAAGTCTCTCGCCGTCCTCTTTCTTCTGATTTCATCTTTTTCCCTCTTCGCACAGGGAACCGGCACACGTTGGATCGACATTGAATGGGAAGAAGTGAAAGGCGCCTCAAGCTATGAGGTAGAACTCTTCGAAGACAAATCAGGAACACTCGTTCCACGCGGTAAACATAAAGTAGAGAGTGCCGAATGGTCCAATGCCGTTCCCCCGGGAAAATATTCGTTACGGATGCGCTCACTGGATAAGCGTGGAGTGCCCGGCGAATGGAGCGATTACATTCCTGTAAAAGTGAGAATGCATAATCCGCAGTTGTTTCATCCCGCGGTCGATGCCAAAGTCACTACACCCAATGTGGACTTTGAATGGAGTGATATTGAAGGGGCCGCCCTTTACCAACTGGTGGTAAAAACCGACAGCGATAAAATTATTCACAACGCTATAGTTAGAGATGTTCGTGCGAGCATTTACCTGGAAGATCTTGGAACATATCTCTGGACTGTTTATGCCCTGGAAGAAGGTGAGGCACAAATCTCGCCCGAAGATTTTACCTCTGCTTCTTTCAAAACTTTTACCCGGGTCGGAGGAGAGCTCGACTCCCCTGAAGTCAAAGTCACCCTTGGAGAGAAGATCACGATCGACTGGGCACTGGTAAGAAGAGCAAAACTTTATGAAGTGGATTATCTGCCGCCCGCCCAATCTGACAAAAATCGCCGGTTCAAAATTCCGGGCAACACTTTTTCTTTCGCTCCTTCGCGTCTGAAAGAAGGAGTGACTACATTGACGGTGAGATCGACTGCTCCCGGCTATCCCGATTCGGTGAAATCAACAATTCAGCTGTCCAAAAAAGGTAACGAGATTGAAATTCAGGACATCATTCAGGGCCAGAAAGACGAAGCTCCAAAAGTTTCTCCTTCTCTTCTTCTATGGCGTGATGAATTTTATATCTCAACCATACTTTCCCGCTTTGCTTATTCGAGCACCGATATCGGCACCGATACTGAACTCAAACAAAAAGATCTCACTGGAGTAGGTCTTGCTGCTGAATGGATTCGTAAACCAAAGCTCAATTCTCTCCAGCAGAAATATGATCTCTCCTATCTTCAACTGACTTCCGGAAGAGAAGTGGGAACGAAAATTCGTGGTTCCTTCTCTTTAAGTAAGGAGCGCGCTCTGGGGAAAGGAAGAATCAGCTATGGAGGCGGGGCCACACTTCTTCGTGTCCCTTCATTCTTTGGTGATCGCCTGGAAGATGATATTTTCGTCAAACAATCAACTTCACTGGGACCTCATCTTCTTGTCTCTTACACTTCACCACTTTCCACTTATTGGGCCTGGCAGGCCAATGCCATGGTCTCTTATCAGATGTTTTATCTTCAGCAGGAAAAAGACGGCGGGAAATCCTTCCCCTGGTATGCTGTGAATGGACGTGCTCTCTATTACATCACCCGCAAGGAAGCGATCTTTGCGGGCCTCGAATACGAGCGATGGGCCCAAAATTGGTCTGGCGACAAATCCCAACTCGCCGGATTTTCGCTCACAATTGGCCTCAAGGCCGGATTTTAACATCTCGCACATTGGCCGTTTTCCATCAGAATAGGTAACGTTTTCTGGTGAAGTCTTTTCTTTTTCTATTCATGATTTTCTTTTCACTAAGCGGTTATGCGCTTGAGACGGACAATTACTTTGTCTGGAATAAAGAACTCCGCGATTCATCTTCATACATTGACCGGTACTTTGAAGAGAAAATTTCCGAAGCACTCACGACAATCACTTCTCCTGAAACTAAAACCTGCGAGCAAGTCACCATTGAGATCGCGCATAATTTCGCTTCTCATCTGGTTCACGATAATCCCGTGGAGAACTGGCTTTTCTCTGTGTTGTCAGCTGAGGAGATTATTCCCGCCACACTCAACTGGGTGGAAGAGAGTATTTACCGCGAGCCCTACATGTTCTACATCCCCTGGTTTGGTCTCGCGCCGAATATTCAGGTGAATGGTTTTTATTTTGGCACCGACAAGCTTTCTCACTTTGCTTCGACCGGGATGATCTATTACAAAATTTTCCAGCGCGAACTCAGTAAAACTAAAAATACCGATCTTGCTTTGAAAGCTGCGATTGATTGGGGCGTCCGCGACGAGAAAAGTGTTCACGGCTTTTGGGCAAGCGGAGTTTTCAGCTTCGCCGACCTCGAATCGAACTACCAAGGGCTGCGCTTTTATCGTAACTTCTGCGAAGGGAATTCACCGTATCTCCAGAAAAAACCCTCAGGACACTGGTCTCTTTCCAATAAACCTGCAATTAAAGATTTTGTCAGCGGACTCTGGGATGAGAGCTTTAATCTCTCTTACCGGCTTCCGGATAACTGGGAAAAAGTGAAATCAGCGATCAGTGCGTATTGTGAATTGTCACACTCACCGGAAGTAAAAGAGCGGATGAAGTATTACTCACAAAAAATCCCGGTGAGTTTCTCCCAAAATTATCTCGAAGATTTAAAGACAAGCGGAGGGGCACCTTCTCCCGAGCCATCACAGTCTTTCGTCGGTCTTTGCCGGAACTTCCGCTTGTGAAGGAAGATATTTTTTTCTCAGGCACCGGTCGAGCACATGGAAAAAAGCGAATACTGATAGACCGATAAGTATCGACACCCATTTCGGAAAATAATTCATCAGCGCCATGACTTCTTTCGTGGCGGTTAACAAAATCAAAGTCCAGATGACTGACGCCGGAATCAAGAGCATCGCATATTTTTTGAAAGGAAATTGCTTCACCCCCGCAGAAGTGAAAGTGATGCTCCTCATTCCAGGCACAAACCGCGCGATGAAGAGAGTCATAAGACTTGGAGTAATGGGAAAATGCGCGGATTTTTTCCAGCCTTTACGGATGAGAGTCCCTACGCCGTAAAGACCAAGATCACCCAGAATAATTCCACACATGAGAGGCAAGAAACCACGGATGAAAGAGATCTGTCCGCTTCCGATGAGCGCACCGACACCAATAGTAGTCGGATCTTCCGAGATAAAAGTCGAAAAAATGACTGCGAAAGGAAACAAGAATGGGTGCTCCAGGAAGGCATCAAAATTCATATAAAAAGTTTAGCCCTATGACGCGGTTATCGGCATGGTTTTTCTGCATATTCTCACTATATAAGCGCGTTATTGGCCGACTAAAAAACAGACAAAGCGATAAAAATTACATTTATCCCTAAGGGGCACCGTTAAAGGCCTACGATTAGAAAGTATGAGAAATTTCTTTATCGCTTTCTCCTTAGTAACCACCGTCGCTTCAGCTGCAAATCTGTCTCAACAAGAGTTCAATGCAGCCATTGATAAAGTCGAAATTATTTATCAGAAAGAATTCGCCAAGAGTGGCAGAAAGTTTGTAGTGGAACGCCTCTGGGATGACACTTTCGCCAATGCCAAAGCTGATTACGATTCACAGGGAAATCCGAAAATAATTATGAGAGGCGGTCTTGCCTATCATTCCACCCCCGATGCCATCTCTTTGATTGCCTGTCATGAAATCGGCCATCACATCGGAGGAG
>JBJMLZ010000245.1:0-11057 GCA_045805035.1 Bacteriovoracaceae bacterium | reverse complement strand
CTTCTTCACCAACTAATGTCACTGTCACTCAGGCATGTGCCTGTTCAGCGGGAACTTGTACGGTTGGAGTAACAGGAACAGCTAACTACAATGGTTCGGCGAGCTTCCAGTTCTACGTGTCCGCGGGTACAGGCGCGGATTCTACCACTGCAACAGCGAACCTCACGATCAACCCGGTCGACGACGCTGCTACACTTGGTGCGATCTCTACTCAATCAACAACTGTGAACAACGCGACCTCCGCCATTGCTTTCACTTTCAGTGACCCTGACGGCTCAGTGTGTTCATCTGCACGTCTTTCCATGACGTCATCGAATACTACAATCGTCGCCAATGGTTCGGTGACATGGGCAGGAACAGCTCCAAACTGTACTGCGACCATCACTCCTGTTTCTGAAAAAGCAGGAACAGTGACAATCACGATTACTGCTACCGACGGAGGACTTGCGAACAAAACTTCCAGCTTCACGTTAAACGTGAACGGCGCTGTTCTCGTGTGGACCGATTCTGCCGGTACTATCATCACTGCTTACGATTTCGGAACTCCAGGGGCTAACGCCACTTATCCGGTGAGAGTCAGAAACGATGGTAACCAGGCGAGTGGTGCCATCACGATCAGTAATACGAATGCGACCCCGAGACTTTCCATCTCCGCATCTTCGTGCGCGGCCCTTGCAGTCGGATCATTCTGCTCTCTGACTTTGCAATGGACAAACACTGGCGGTGGTGGTTCGGGCCTCAAGCAAGAAACTTATACTGCGACACACGCGAGTGGTTCATCGTCCAAGGCCCTTGCTGTCCAAGGAACAAAATAATGAAAACGATTTTCATCATAGTGATCCTTTTTTCTGTGAACGCATTTGCTGATGTCACTTTGCAGGACTGTCTCGACGACGCTTCACTTCAAGGCGATAACAAAACCCCTCAGCAGCCACTTCCGGAATGCGTAAATTTGGTTCAGACCGATCCTGCCATTGTCTCGGTTTCCAGTGCTGACAATAAATGGAAGGCCTTCGGTGTCGGCAGCATGCTTTATCTCGAACAAAAAGACGAAGACGGCAATCTCATTGATCGGTCCCTCCTTGCCGGAGCACAGACTGAACTAGTCTCAATCAGAAAAATTTTCATCGACACCACTTACAAGAAACTCTTTATCCTGCAATTTAAGAACTCAACATATGAGCTAATGATCCATGACCTTCTCTTCATCGGAAACGTGACTCCTCAGAAAGTCATGCGCACTTCTTCGTTTGCCAATGTCACTTCGGTTAAAATGGCAGATACTCAGAACATTGAAGTGGTGACGGATACTGCTACCTATAATGTGAATGCAGATGGCGAATCAAGAACAGAACTTTCGACCAAGAAAGCTGTTGTCCTTACTCCAAAATAAGCTCATTAAAACGGATCATTTTTCCCATCGAAGCTGCCTGCTTCTCTGAATGGGAAATCATGAGATAGCTTTTCTCGGGCGTCTGCCATTTCAAAAGCAGCTCTTCCACTTCCTTCGTTCTATCAGGATCCATGTGCGACGTTGGTTCATCCAGTAAAAGAAGACGTGGATGAAGACTGAGTGAACGAAGAATGATCAGAAGCTGTTTCTGACCGCTCGAGAGATGAGAAAGTTTTTTTCCGGCAAGCTTCCAGCGAGAAAGATATTCCTCCACTGCCAGAGAAGGATTCATATCCTGATACACGGTGAGCTTAAAGGGTGCCGCCAGAAATTCTTCTGAACTCATTTCGCCGGGAAGGTGCGTAGTAGTCCCGGTGTAGAGTACTTGTGAGCGATAATCTTCCATGATCCAGTCATCGAGTTTTTTTCCCTCGAAAACGAATTCAGTATAAGTAGTAGGATATAGTCCTGCGAGCGTCCGGAGAAGAACGGTTTTCCCACTGCCATTAGGCCCCTGAAGAACGTAGCGCTGACCCTTCTCAAGAGTGAGATTCACTTTTTTCCCGGTGAGAAGAGCGAGATCCTTCACTACAAGCACAGCTGCCCCTTTTTGTTAAAGAGGCGCTTGCGCGCGAACACCAATCCGGAAATCACACCAAGGTAAACTGCGACGGCGATAAGAAGAACGATAATCATTTGTGTGATCGCCGCTTCCATCGGAGAAGTTCCTCCGAGAATCTGCCCGGTCATGGCACCCGGAATAGAAATGATTCCGAAGACCATCATGGAATTCATGATCGGAGTAAGAGAAATCTTCACCGAGCGCCGAAAGATATCATTGGTGGCTTCGATCTTATTTGCCCCCAGGGCGAGCCACTCAAGCACTTCTTCTTTTTTCTCGCGCATCCCTTGTGTGAAGTGATCAATGCCCATGGAGATACCATTCACGGAATTTCCGAGGAGAACTCCGATGAAAGGCAGGAAATTTTCCACCGACCACCAGTTTTTTCCACCGAGCATGACGGAGCCCACGAGTGCCATGGGCCAGATGGAAAGTGCGGTGGCGAGGAGATTATCGAGGAGAAGTCCAGGATACCTTCCCTTCACGCGCGAGCGCGACTGAAGTGCCGAGTTAAAAGTCATGACCATCGCCAGGGCCAGACTGATGATCAATTGATTATGAGCAAAGATCCAGGTGAGAAGATAACCAAGAAAAGTCAGCTGAAGAATACAGCGAACGGCCGCAATGAGAAGATCTTTCTCCTGCCCATGTCCCTTCCACCACGACAGAAGTGCGCAGAGTGAGACCAGAACAAAAGCAATAAAAACGTCGAGGAAATTCATTTCCTAGATTCTCTCACCGCTCAGGGTTTCAAGCACGGAAAATTCGCGCATGATCTCATTGATCGAGCGGCCTTGGTCAAAGAGCGAAACCATCCGGTCCGATGTGGTGGCAGACAAATTGAGAGACTTGAGCGGCGAAGGATCAAATCCGTGGGCAGATAGAACTTGTGGTGCACGTCCGAGAAGTTCTTCGAGGCGCGCCTCTATTCCTTCCGCCTTGATCCCAAAACGAGCGACTGCACCCAGGTCATAGATCCGTTCCTGTTGCGATGATCTTCCCTTGAGTCCTTCATCGAGGAAAAGGGCGAGGACGAGCAGAAAATAATTCCGGAATTCGCGTGTTCGCGTGGTCATCTCAAAAACCTTGAACTCGATCCGGAACTTTTCATCGGGATGAAGTTCAATCGCGGGAGCCACAATACTTCTCTTAAAAGTGCGATAGGACTTCCCTCTTTGTCCCTTGATCATCCAGGGCGCGCCCTGAAAAAACGGAGAGGCCAGAGAGATCGCGGCAAGCGCCGGCGCATAGTAATTGACCTTGGCATTGAGATCATCAAGATTTGAAAACAAACGATCAGTGATTTCTTTCGGAAAACTCACGTTCACATCAGGCCCGTAAGTCGTCATCACTTCCATCGCCCACAACCAGAAGTCGTGGCGGCGTTTATTCTGTGGGCCAGAGAACTTCGTTTCAAGCGGGTGATGTGAAATCGCAATGGGTGCCATTCCTTTATCGGCGAGAGCTTTTTTCACGCGCGCATAAAGGAGTTCAAAAACCTGAAAGAGTTCGTCGATGGACTGGCACACGGGAGTTCTGATCTCGATGCCCTTTGGTAAAGCATCTTTCACGACAAAGTTTTCATCCGGCATGCCGTAGCCTTCAACAATAAACGGCATCATCTTTTTGTGAGGAGGTTCGGCAGCAAGACCTTCGAGACTCGGAATTCCCTCAAGCGATATCCCTTCAAAAATCTGATCGAGTTCTGCAAAAGTCACATCTTTGTACCAAAGCGGACGAAAATCTTTAAGTGAAGCAAGCATGTATTCGGCCTCAAGGCCGAAACGAAATCCATTCATGATCGACTCCATCTCCGGAAAGGAAAGAGAAGAACTCCGGAGAACAACAGGAAAATTAACGAGAGGCCGGCACCGAAGTGAACGACGTATTGCCCGAGTGGTCCGAGCCAGCTTCCCTGGTGAATATCAATAAGAAAACCCGCCCGGCGGGGAGAATCTTTCACAACTTCTCCGGTCTGCGGATGCATCTGTACTTCAGAACCGTCCTTCAGGCGGATGGAATAGTTTCCCTTCTTCGGACGAAAGATGATCTGTTCAATTTTTTCGGGAGGAAATTTTGCGAGGACTTCTTCTAAGCGAAGAAGCGGTTTCCCCTCTTCGATCTTCATCGTCACCGTCTTCGGCTGAATGCCTTCAAACTGATTCCGGAGCTGGAGGATGAGACCAGTGACAACGATCACCAATAGCGGCAGCGCCGCTATCAATCCCACATAAGCATGCCACGTCCGCCACTTCATTAGAGCACCTGATTAATAACCTTCAAAGTAAGAGCAGACGGACTTGGAGAGCCGCCGCCGACGTCATTTGCCTCTAGTCCCGGGAGAGCTTTCATGAGTTCTTCAGAGAATCTCGCAAGATCACGTTTCGAGATTTTTCCGGTCTCAAGTTCAATCGCCCATGTCGTCTGGAGACCTCCTGTCTCTGTGCGAATCACCGAGCGCTGGAGATTGGCCTTCACGGTTTTTCCCATCACCTGAAGCTCAAAGAGGTTTACGTCTTTGGCGTTATACGAAGTCGGAACGAAGTAGAGTTTTTCTTTCGGAAGATTCACGATGTCCGAGATCGCATCAAGCCCGTTGAATCCCGTCTTGTGGAATTCACCGTTCATGATATCGAGATCCGACTTGATCACTGAAAGCTCGGCGGCAGGAATGTCCCCCGTCACTTCGCCATTGTTGTAAGTGTAAATGCGGTTGAACATATCGAGATACGCTTCTTCCATAGGCGCAAACACAGAAGGATCCACAGTGCGATACTCCCAGCGATTGAAGTTTGACTCGAGAACTTTTCCTTCAGCGGCAAACGCAGATTTATAAATCTGCTGGCGATAGACAAGCTGCGCCCCCTCAGGATTTTTCACCACGATGAGGCGGATTGGTGTGGCAAGACCGCGAAGACCGAAGCCGCCTTCGAAAATGAGATCAAAGTAGTAGAAAGTCTCTTCATGCTTTTCGCCGCTGAAAAGAGCAGAGAGCTTGTTGAATCCTGATTCTTTCAACTGAAAGCGGAAGTACGACTGGTAGTCCCCTTCGATCTCCGCAGCCAGGAAGCGCTTATCAGTCAGCGCAGTTCCCACGAATTCAGCAAGGGCCTTCTCTTCTTCCTCGAGGAAACCGAGTTTCGCCGTGAGTTTTTTAGAAAGATGAGAAATGCGATGCTGATCATGAGCGTGATCGTGATCAGTGATCGCGTCCACATAGTTTTTCCAGTTATTCACGAGCGCAAATTCGGTAAGAGATGCTACGACATCGTCGTAGTGCTCAACCACCTGACCGATCGTTTTGAATGTCCCGTCATGCATGTAAGGTGCAGTGACGCCGACGTTCCGGAGTTGCGGAACCCGGAAGGCGTACATGTCTTCGTGAGAGCCGGTGACTTCCGCACGTCCCTTATCATCGCCGTTGTTTTTTCCCGGACCGATCTGGGCGACTCCAATGTTATGGTACTCGAAGTTTGAAAGATAAGCGCCGCTGTGACATTCGCCGCACTTTCCTTTATTGAAGAAGACTTCCATCCCGAGCTTCTGAATCTCCGTGAGGGCCTTGTCATCGCCGCGGAGATAATCATCATAAGGCGTCTGATTGAACGCGAAAGCATGGCGCTGGAATTCAGCGATCGCTTCACCGAAGTGACCGATGTTGATTGTCTGTCCCGGGAAGACTTTCTCAAATCTCGCCCGGAAATCAGGATCCGCCATGACTTTCTGAACGATGAGATCCCACGCTTCGTATTCATCGCGGGCATTAGCGACCATGTTCGAACCGGCCCCGCCTCTCATCTCAAGGTGATCCACCATAGGGAAAATCGCCTGTGCGGCAAGGGCACTCGTCATGACTGCGGCAACCTCAGGCCTCAAGACAACCGGAGTTTTAAATGTGTGTGTAGTGGGATCGTATTCCACGCGCGCATCCCAGAACATGGAGTTGATTCCGTTCAGGTTAAAGAGCGCGGGAGTGTTCCTTGCGAGAATGTGACCGTTCTTCTGTGTTCTACTGGTACTCGCAGTGTTGATGCCGGCCGCACCTTCACCAAGACCAAGCGGCAGTCCGTCCATTGTAGCCGCAGCAGGATGGTGACAATCGCGGCAGCTGATATTGTTGTTTCCTGAAATAAGATTTGTTTCAAAGAGCTCGTGACCGAGATCAAAGAGTTCTTTGTTCTTCGCCGGAAGTGCCGGGAGGTTCGCGAGATTGAACTTCGTGATGTATCCGCGCAGGCGCTCATCAATCGTTTCCGCGTGAGCGAAAGTCGAAAGGACAAGAAGTAGTGCAAAGAATTTCACGAGAGTCCCCTTTTAGAAAATAACTCCGTTGATCCAGGTGCCCGCAGAAACCGTGTCTTCAAAGCGCGAAATCTTTCCATCTTTATCCATGCGCTGGGAAGCAATCGGGTAACCCTGAATATAGGCAGAAACTTCAAACATCTTGCTGAACGAGTAAGTGAATCCCCACTGAAGCGGCATCGGTTGCATCCGCCATGCTTTCGTCGTCGGATCCGCGGACTTGCTGGTGGAGTTGAACGGATTCCAGCTCGAGAGCACGAGCTTTTTGTAGATGATCTCGGTCCCCAGGCGGCTACCGAACTTATCTGTGAAGGCGTAGTTCACTGAAGGAGAAATGCTGAAAGTGAATTCATTCTTCAGCTCAGGAATCGGATAGCCTGCGCGACCGAGCTGTTTCTCCGCAACGTGACGGTCACGATAAATGTAGTACCGAGGTTGAACGAGGGAGAAAACCGACCAGCGGGATGTGGAAGGTGCATACACATACTTCGCGAAAAAACCCGGCGTGAGAAGTGTCGTTCTTCTCTCTGCATAGTATCCGCCACCGATCGGCTCCGGAAAAAAATAAGGAAGATCAGTGTTGAAAGCGCCGGAGAATTTCGCATTTTCCGTTTTCCAGAATGTATCGGAGATACCCAGGCGTGGCGACTGCCAACGAAAGGCCTGGAAATCTTCGCTCTTGGTGGCGTTGTCAAAGACGTAGTGAAAGCGCATCTGGAAATCGATCGCGCGCTCCCCTTTATATTTGTATTTCAGAGAGACGTTGTTGTTGAGAAGAAGACCATCGTCTGAAGGTCTTCCGAGAGCGTTGGGCGTGATGGATTGGTTATCGGAAAGAATCGCCGGGCCATCAAAGAACGACATGTAGTTCATGCCGAGCTTTTCTCTGATTTTTCTCCAGGCACCGGTATCGATTGATGTCTCAGTTGTGTTCGAAGTCGAAGTCGAAGTCTGGGCGACAGCAAATGAGGAACTGACCACAAGGATGAGAAGAACGAGGTATTTCATAGCTTCGTTTGGTGTATCAAACAAATTCAAGGGAAGGCAAACTGAAAAGAAGAATCGTGAAAAAAATCACCTTTTTTTAAAATCGATAAGTACCTGAAAGTATTGATGTTGGTGTGGCCATGACACCGTTAAGGCAAAGCAGCAATCAGTGAGTTGTAAGAAAGCTCACTTCACTCGCTTGATGAGTTCTTCCACGTACGAGGCCTTGTTCGCGATGGATTTTTTTTCTTCCATCGCGACGGCGACATTGAGTTCTTCCATGTTCACTTTGCTCATGATTTTTGTCTGAAGAGATTCGATCTTTTTTTTCTCGTTGTCGGTGAGATTATCGACGCGTGAAAGAAGGCGAATGTTGTTAATGAGGATTCCGCGATCAGCAGGACGAGTAATGAGAGGGAGAAGTTTTTCAATTTCAGGAGGAGTCTTGAGATCACTTTGAAGAATTTTTTTCTGATCAGCGGTGAAGGAAAGAGAGTTTAGTTTCTCCTGGATATAAGTATTCTCCTGGGAACTAAGAATTCCGTCCACGAAACAAAATGCAAAAGTCGCGCGCCAGAGATTGAACTTACTGTCGTCCATGAAAAGCTCCTTTCCCCTATTATAGAAGAGGAAAGAATATTTTCCAATCAGTCCCGGTGATAAATGACCTTGCCGTTCTTCTGGATTTCCTGGACGAGGAATCTCGTGAACCAGGGGCAGAGTCTGCCTACTGTATTGAACCAGTAATCCTCATTGCTTTCGACATCCATAAACGTAGCATCGCAAAGTTCCTGAGTGAGATCGGCAAACTCAAGAGAGTGCCCGTCGATGGAAAAATCCCAGTCATGCATCGGAGTTCGTGCCGTATGAATCAGAGGTCCACTCATGACTCCGATAGCGGGGTTGCCCTGTTCATCGAGAGTCACTGTGCCCTTTTGAAGATAAGACTCAAAAGAATTGATACCAGGATGATTCGAAGAAAAAAGTCTCACAAAGAATGGGCGGTCGGGTGCGCGCTTGTCACGCATGAGAAAAGTATAGTCAGCGAATGCAGTGGAACTAAGAAGAATAAGAAAGAGTGCTAGTTTCAACAGAGACCTCCCGGGAGAAAAAAGTTTCCCCCGGGTGAAAAAAAATCGCTTCTCAATTTTTCTCAAGGAAGATCTGCGTCCAATACATCGTACCGGAAGAACTCTTCGCAAAGCCGAAGCCGGTGTGAGAGGCCCGAGAATTTTCGATGTTCGCTCTGTGGCCAGGTGAGTTCATCCACGCATTGAACGCGGCAGTAACTGTCTTCTGTCCTTCTGCAACGTTTTCCCCACACCAGTTCCCTCCTCCGATCACTTGTCTTCCGAGAGTACAGCGGGAAGAAAAACCATCGTGTCCGAAAGCAACTGCTCCGGTTGCCATGTCAGAACTATGTTCTTCCACGATCGCCTGAAGTCCTTCGACGTGAATGAGGGCCTTGAGGCCGATCGATTCGCGGTGATCGTTGATAAGATTCATGAACTCTTCGGTCATCGCTTCTTTGGTGTTGGAAGGAACGACTACGACCGGTGGAGTGGGAGTCGTTGGTGTTTCCGGAGTCGTCGGTGTTTCCACTGAATTCTCTATCGACTTCGATGGAGTGGATGAGTCGGAAGAAGAACTTCCTTTGCAGGCAGAAACGAGCAATAAAATGCAGAGTAAAAATCTCATGAAGTCCCCCTTGATGAATGAAGACTGTCAGGGAAACCTTCAAAAAATGTGGAATCTATGATGATCGGAAACCAGAGAATAAAATTCGGCCGGAAATCACCAGTGAGAATCGCCGTTTAACTTTCCAGAAATATAAACTTATTCCAACAAAATCATCTTTCTTCTTCCGCGTGGGTTGCAGGTTATTCGCTTCTGTCGAAAATGAATATCAACCTTAAGCACAACGCAAGGATTGCCATGAGGGCAGTCCGTACGTCCAGGAAGGAGACAAAATGACAAGACTATTACTTGCAATGATGATGATGCTGTCGATTCTGACAGTGTCATGCGGAAAAGGCGGCGGTGGTTCTTCATCGGGAAAATCCGCAGAGAACAGCACCGAAGTAAAAACAGAGTCAGCTGATACCATGACCGGAACCAATAATGGTAACGCTCATGATCCAGCCCCAACGACGGTAACTTCAACTTCATCAGTTCCCGCTCTTGCTCAGAGTTTTAAAACTAACATCAGCTTGATGAACTTCACCTCAGCACAGGCCGCGAAGTACAACAAGGCGATCGCGATCGTAAAAAAAGTTGTGGCAACTACTGCGTTCCGTTCGAAAGTCCTCAACTTCGTTTACAACGGAGTTAAGCAATTCGCGAACAACAAAGGATTGTCGAACTCCCAGATCTATCAGTCGATTCTTAGTGCCGCAGAAACGCTGAAGCCGGCGAAGAACAATACGATGGATCTTGGTGTGAAGCTTTATTATGAAGCGAGCACGGTGATCGGATATACCAATCCTTCAATCACATACATCAATGTGAACACCAAGTTCTTTAACAACTTCACTGCCAATCAGGTAGCGGGCAACCTCTTCCACGAGTGGCTCCACAAGATCGGTTACGATCATGATTCGGCCGCGACTGCGAAAAGACCGTACTCAGTTCCATATGCGATCGGGTACATCGTTCGTGACCTTGGCAAGGCCTTTCTTTAAACTCAGGAGTTTCAGATGAAAAAATATTCGTTTCTTTTAGTCGCTTTTCTTTCGTACGCTGCCCACGCTGGAGAATATGTTCATCCTTCGGCAGATGAGATTGCTAAAAGTCAGGCCTGTTTTCAGGATGTCGAAGTCCTCGGTTGCAGAACTCAGGAAGAAGATCCCGCGCATTTCCAGTCATGCTTAAGTGATGTGCAGGATTCTCTCTCTGAGAGTTGCAAGAAGCAGATGACAAATCTTTACGGACAATAAAAAAAATCAAAGGGCCCTTCGGGGCCCTTTTTTTTTGTCTGAAAATCTCGCTGAATTGTTCAAAAATTGTGGAAGCATTTTAAAATTGCATCTGTCTCTGATTTCACCCGTTTAGTCTTTCACCCGGCAACATCTTGCCCATCTTCGTAACCAAAATGCTCTGTGTGACCATTCCTTTACACAAACAACAAGTGCCCATGAGGGGCGCTTACAACACCAAGGAAGGTACATGGAAAAAGTTTTAGCGATCATGTTGATGATGTCGCTGATGACAGTCTCGTGTAACAAGTCGGGTGGTGGTTCTTCATCGAAAGGATCAACTGCATCGGCCCCACAGAGTTCGTCCGATGACGGTTCAAACAACCCGAGTGATCCAGTCGTTGTGACTGATCCGAAACCGACGCCTACGCCGACACCAACTCCGACACCAACGCCAACTCCGGATCCCGTAACTGATCCCACTCCGGCGCCAATTTCGTCAGTTCCGGCGCTCGCACTGAGCTTTAAGACAAACGTTCAGTACCTCGCGGGCTTTGATGCCGCTTCCACTGCCAAGTACAACCAGGCAGTCGCGATCGTAAAGAAAGTCGTGGCCACGGAACAATTCAGAAACGAGGTTCTGAACTTTACTTATAACGGAGTGAAGGCCTTCGTGCAGAACAATGGTCTCACGAATGAGCAGGTCTATCAGACCATCCTCGACGCCGCGGAAAGACTTCAGCCAGCGAAGAACAACACGCTGGATGTGGGTGTGAAGCTCTACTACGAGGCCAGCTCTACGGTTGGATACACGTGCAGCTCGATCACATACATCAAT
>JBJMLZ010000244.1:0-5227 GCA_045805035.1 Bacteriovoracaceae bacterium | reverse complement strand
CCTTTCATGATATGTCGCTCGCATGAAGCGCGCTTACTACACAAACCATGCCAAACGCGACCCGATCGCTTCCACTGGTTTTAAAGATGACAGCATCGAAGCTGAACTTTGTCTGCCGATCATGGTCGAAGGCTCAGTCATCGGTACCATCAATATTCAGTCTACAAACAAAGACAGAAATTTTAACGAGTCGGATATCGCTTCTCTGAATGAGCTTCTTAACGAGCTTCATTCTCCGATCCGTAACATGCACCTCTACCTCATGGCGAAGAATTTGAACCGTGAGCTTCAGAGCCGTATCGAAGCAAAAGAAAAAGAACTCTCTAGCCGCCAGAACATCCAGGTGACGAAAGGTCACTTTGAAGACAACGCTCAGATGATCGGTCTTTCGAAGAACTTCCTCGAAGTTGTTCAGATGGCGAAGAAAATTGCATCACAGGACTTTCCGGTTCTTCTCGAAGGTCACCACGGCGTTGGTAAGAAAATCCTCGCCAGAAAAATTCACGCATGGTCCGGCCGTAAAGGCGGATGTGTTGTGGCCACTTGTTCAGCAATGTCTGAGCAGCAGCTTGATCGCGAAATCTTCAGCTCAAAAGGCCTGATGGTTCAGGCGAACGGCGGAACACTGATTCTCGATGATATCGGTTCAACTTCTCATCACATCCAGACGAAGCTCCTTCGCGCGCTCGTCTCCGGTGAAATGGTTGCGATTGATACCGAAGAAAAAATTGCACTTAACGTTCGCATGATCGGTATCTCTAAGGTACTTCTCAAGAACCTGGTTGAAGCAGGCTCTTTCAAAGAAGACCTCTTCTACAGACTCAATACTGTTGCTCTGAAAATTCCTTCGCTGAAAGAGCGCCAGGAAGATATCAAGGTTATGGCAGAATTCTTCCTTAACCACGGTAAGTCTCAGCCGAAAGTTCTCACTGCAGGTGCGATTGAAAAACTTGGCTCATATTTCTGGCCAGGCAACGCTCACGAGCTGAAGAACATCATGGAGCGCACGTACATTCTCACTGATGGTCAGTACATTGAATCTTCTCACCTCCCGGAGTTCGCTCAGGAAGTGAAAGTCGAAGTCGCTCCGGTAAAACAGTCTTATATCGAGTACACACTCTTTGATCTTGAGAAGAAGCACATTATTGACACTCTTGATCATCTTGGTGGGAATAAGACGAGAGCAGCTAAGGCCCTTGGAATCACAGTGAAGACTCTTTATAACAAGCTTCATAGCTACGGTTTGATCGAAGCTCGCGAGCAGTAGAATTTATTGATAAACAGTCTCTCGAAAAGTAAAATGAACAGACCAGGAGCCCTATATGACGAAGATGACAACACCAGCAGCACCGGCAGAAGGTAAAGAAGCAGTAGCACCAGAAGTGATGACCATTAAGAACTTCCGTTCCAATGGTGACATCGAAAACTTCTACCGCTACATCCATGACAATGGACTTCGCCGTGAAGCTTTCATGCTGATGGAATACGCTCTCTCGAAAGTTGCGAAGGCCCGCAAAGGTAAGCGCGCAGCTAAAACTCTTCAGTAAATTTCAATCGGGGCCCATGGTTTGGGCCCCGTTCTTTTTCAAAGAAACACATGGAAGTATCACCGAAACAAAGAATTGTTTTCGACCCTCTCTACGGATTCATTCACCTCACAAATTTAGAATGGGAAATCATCCACACTCCGTTTTACCAACGGCTGAGATGGATCAAGCAA
This sequence comes from Bacteriovoracaceae bacterium, assembly GCA_045805035.1. Taxonomy (GTDB): domain Bacteria; phylum Bdellovibrionota; class Bacteriovoracia; order Bacteriovoracales; family Bacteriovoracaceae; genus Peredibacter. Next base: position 3,507 of record JBJMLZ010000244.1, on the reverse strand, counting down.
TTAGGATTTACGTTCTACACTTTTCCGGGCGCTGAGCACTCACGCTACGGACACTCGATTGGTGTGATGTTCAATGCTCACAAAATTCTTCAGCGTCTCGGTCGAGCAGTGCCTGAGCAGGATCTCTTTGATGATAAGGTCCAGTCGGTTGAGAAGGCCTTTCACCAGTCCATTCGCCTCGCCGCCCTTCTGCACGATCTGGGAACATTTATGTTCTCTCATACGACGGAGATGGCCTACATCCGGTACGGAGAAACGACGAATGAGAAAAATTCCAAGGGCCATCCGGATGATCATGAGCATCTTGGCTCTTTCATCATCAAGAATACTGATTATGAGGGCGGGATTACTTTCATCCTGAAAAAATATCGTCTTGATCCGCAGAAGATTTCCAATCTGGTGAAGGGGATCGATCCGAATATTCTCGCCAACCAGATCCTTCATTCGGAGATCGATTGCGACCGCATGGACTATCTCCTGCGTGACGCTCACTACTCCGGGATTAAATACGGCACGTACGACCGCGATTATCTCCTTCATCACTTCCGGGTGGCGAATGTGAATGGCCACGACATCGTGGCGATCAATCACAATGCCCTTCATGCCGTCGAAGATTTTTTGATGGCGAGATTTGCGTGGTATTCACAAGTCGTAAGATCGGCGAGAGGCGCGCGCTTTGATGCGATCGCCGAAGAGCTTTGCTTCTACATGCTCGAGAAAGGAAAAATTTATTCTTACTCGCAGCTCATGGACATGATCGAGAATGATCCGCACAAGTTCTACACGTTCAATGATCAGTATTTCATGACCCAGGTTCATCATCACTACACCTCGGGTTCGTTTGATAAAAATCCACGGATCAAGGATATTGCTTATTGTCTTCTCTTCGCAAAAGCTCCGCGAACGATCCGCATTGAAGAATTCAAACAGCGCATTCTTTCTCAGGACGAGGATCAGGTCTATGACAAGATCATGAGACAGGCCGAGACCAAGGTGAAAGAGATCCAGAAGATCATCAAAGAAAAGGGTGGCCCGTCTGACTGGATCGTGCCTGATCTACCGAAAAAGAACATCGTCTTTGTGAAATCCAGAAAGAAGCTCGTGAAGTCCAAGACCAACGAGAACCTCCTTCTTGAGAGAGATCCCGCGAAGATCCTCATGGACAATGGCGATGTGAAGCTCCTGTCTGACGTGGAAAATTCCATCATCAGTGATCTGCAGACGAAGTTTAATTTCGTTCCGAATGTTTACTGTTCAGATTCTGCTTATGAGCTTCTCCAGAGAGAAGGGATTATTGTGTAGTGAATTTGTCGGGAATGCCGACTTCTTTACTTTCCCTTGCGGCGCTCGGTACAATGTTTGCATTATGTTAAATCGGTTCCAAGAGGGGACCACAGGCGATAAGGCAGGTTTCAAGGATGTTAACCGGTCGTACGATTCCCAAAGCGGGAAACAGAGCGAATACAAATCCGCAGAATTATTTATTTCACCTCGATAATCTTTCGGTGGAATTCGGCGCGCTCCCTGCTCTGAAGTCAGTTCAACTTACGATCTATCCCGGCGAAATTCTTTTTGTGACCGGACCATCTGGTGCCGGAAAGACTACGCTTCTTTCTGTGCTTGGTGGCCATATGGAACCAACCTCCGGCAAGGCGGTTCTTCCTCACATGAAATCTTCCAAGCATTTTGTATCGACAGTTTTTCAGGACCTTCGTCTTCTTCAGAAAAAATCCTGCGAAGAAAATCTCTTCATGGCCTACGACTCTTCCATGTACGATTCGAAGAATGATTTTTATCGCGAGATGCAGGATCTTGCGAAACTCCTTAACGTCTACGATCACCTCGATAGAAAGATTGAAGATTGCAACGGCGGCCTTCGTCAGAAAGTGGCGATGATCCGCGCACTTCTTTGTCGTCCGACTGCACTTCTCGCAGACGAGCCGACAAGCTCTCTTGATAAAGAAAATTCTTATCGCCTCTTTGAGGTCTTGAATCATTACAATCACAAGAAGGGTCTCACTCTTGTGTGGGCGACTCACAACAAGGAACTCATCAAGCAGTTCCCTGGAAAGATTGCTCACCTAGATCACGGACGCCTGGTCTATTCGGGGCACGCATGTTTTATCTGAAAGAGTTTTTTAAATCTCTCGGTGAATCCTGGCTGCGCGGGACAAGTTTTATATTGTTCTCGTGTCTTCTTGCTTTCTCGCTCACTCACCGCACTTGGGTCGCAAAGACTCTCGAGCGCATCACGCCTGAGAAAATGGTGAGTCCGTATTTCGTGGCAGTAATGGATGAGTCAGTGAATGCTGAAGCCGTCCGCACGGTGATGCAGAAGATCCCGGGAGTGATGGCAGTGTCTTTCGTTGACGAGAGTGATCGTCGCGAGAAAATCGATTCTCTGGTAAAAGAGCTCGGGCCTGATTACGCAATTGATTCTTCTCTCATGAATTTCCAATCACTTCGTTTTGTGATGAATCCGAGTCTCTCGCGTGAGAGTCTGGATTTCATTCGCGGTCAGGTCGTGAAAGCAGGTGGGACTTCCCACATGACTGCGACCGCAGTTCGCTATCCGGAAGTCACGAACGTCATGAACGCTCATCCTTTTTATCGCTTTCTCGGGAAAGCAGGAGACTGGGGTGTCATCGGACTTCTCGCGATTCTTTGGGTCGTGAGTTTCTGGCTTTGTTATGATGTTTTTCGTTCACGCTCTTATCTCATCGAGAAATTCCAGCGGAGAAAACTCGTGGCGGCGAAATCCATTGCCACTGGTCTCATGCTGATTGTAGTGATGTTTACTGCGATGGGACTCTGGCACGATACTTTGAAGTTTTTTGATCTCGTCATCCTCTTCATGATTTTTTCTGTGTTCTGGACATTCAGCATGCAGGAATGGAGATGGAAACCGACTTTATGAAATTCTTCGGCCTTCTTCTTTTCATTTCCTTGTCGGCAGGAGCGGCGATCAATCAGGCGCCGGATCTATCACGGGCACGCTCGGAAATGATGGAGATGGGCGCAAGACTTTCCTCACTCGAAAAAGAAATTGGCTCAAAGAATAATCTTTATCTCTCGAGCATCGGCCAGATTAAGCAATTTGAATCGGATGTTGATGCTTATCGGGCCCGTCTCGCTGACGTTCGACGCGAAGTTGCTGAGGGTCGCGAGGAGAATAAGAAAATTCTCAAGAGCTATATGCTCGAAGCGGACAATGAAGCGACGGAACCATGGCAGAGACGCGTTCATCTCAATCTCCTGAAAAAAGCACAAGACAAGCTCAAGGCTTCTGAAAATGAACTCATCTCGTTTGAAAATAAAGTCGTGGAGTTTGAAAAGAAACTAACTGAGCTGAGGAAGAACGAAGAAGAGCTCGCGGTTGTGATCAACGAACTTGACTCGCGTAAGAAAGTGGCGATGGAAAATTATCTCGCTCACGTTCGTGAGAAAAAAGTCGCCGAGAAAAAAGACACGAGAAAGAAAATTGACGAGCGCTTGAAGGTTGTCCGG
>JBJMLZ010000243.1:0-13495 GCA_045805035.1 Bacteriovoracaceae bacterium | reverse complement strand
TGACACTCTCGAAAAAAAATCACAAAAGCAGGAACCTAAAATGAAAACAGACGGCAAAGGAATGGCCCCATGAAATATCTTATTTTAGCTTTTGTTCTTACCGGAAGTTTTGCTTTCGCCCAGACAGATACTGAGACCGGTACAAATCCGATGGGCCCTCCGACGATGGGACAACCGGAGTATTCCAACTCTGGTGAATATCGGGACACGAATGTGGACGCCAATCCTACTGTGCCCGACAGAACTCCCCAAGTCGAAAAACAGAAACAGGAATCTGAGACCCAATACGGCCCTTACAAAAATGGGAAATATCAGTTCTTAAAGAAAAGCTTCTGAAGCAGGAATCCCCTCGGGGAATCCCCTGTCCAGAACTCCTTTATCGAAAGGGTAATGGTCATTCTGTTTTTCTTCACGAAGTCCTGGACCATACGCGTTCCTGGAAATGATCCATAGTCATCCATGACAGAATATCGCGCCTTTTCGTGCTTCTGCTTATTAAAGCAGACATACTCTATTGCATTCTTAATTTCCCGGGGGGCCCTCAGGACATGAAGATGAAAGCGCTCGAGCTGCACCTTTCCTTTTTTGAGACCTCTGGCCATAGTCACCGTCAGAGATCTCATACCTTTGGTAAGAAGCTCGTTGTTGCCTGCTTCCACGATAAGATGCACGTGATTGGACTGGAGAGAAAAATGCATGATCCTAAGTCCATGCCGGCGTGAATTGAGAATTGCCTTTTTCAAAAGTCGGAGATTGTCCTTATTCCTGATCTGAGTCTTATATTTAAAATTAATATGGAGAGGAGTGCGGGTCGTGACTTTCTGGCGGGCACGATGAGCGACTCCCGGAGAATGGATGCGTTTTCTTCCGCTTCCCTCTCTTTTGCCACCTCGTTTTCCTTTAGTCAGATTTAATTTGAGTTGTTTCATGATCAGTGAATAACGCTTTCAGGGGGATAAAGGGAGAAATAAGCAGGAATGAGAAGTGCCTTTTTCATTCCTGAACTGTTTTCATTCTTTGGTGATGTGATTCTGGATTTAAAAATTCACCTTGGTTACAAGATATTCACCAAAGGAGTTCTCAATGAATAAATATCTGACACTCAAAACTTACTTCAACATCCTTCGCCTTTCTTACGTCGTATCCGCGCTCATGATCCTTTCTCTCTTTAAAGACGGCTTCGCGTGGTTTCTGGTGGGCGCGGCAGTCACCGGTCTCAGTTTTCTGGGTCTTCAATTTTTCGTTGCGGGGAAGGCGTACGAGATGATCAAAGAGAAAAAATACATCGGACTGATCATTGCGCTCATTCTGAACACGATACTCTTACCGTCTATGTTCTTTATCGTGTCTCTCGGTGGATACTACATTCTTGTGAAGCAGGAAACGCAGGAGCTCTTCCCGAAAGAGAAGAACCCTGAATGGCTGAATGATTTCTTTGATTGGCTGAACAATGTCGTGAAGGACTTGAGAAAAACTGCTTAGCCTTCATCATCAAATCTTGGCGGAAGCTTCATCAGCTCCGCCAGGACTTCTTTCGGATCGAGTCCATCGTAAAGCACATGATAGAGACCCGAAAATATCCGCGCGCGGATATTATATTTCTGCGCAAGAAGATAAGCTGCCTTCGCGGTCTTGTATCCTTCCACCACTGACTTTGAAGAATGAATAATTTCTTCCGCCTTCCTTCCCTTCGCCAGCTCCATCCCGAAAGATTTATTCCGCGAAAGTTCACCCGTCGTGGTGAGAATGAGATCGCCCATGCCTGAAGGGCCGTAGAAAGTCTCCGGACGCGCACCAAACTTCACACCGAAGCGAAGCATCTCGGTGATGCCTCTCGTGATAAGCGCGGCTCGCGTATTGTGGTTGTAACCGAGTCCTTCCATGATCCCGCCCGCAATCGCAATCACGTTTTTCAGCGCTCCTCCGAGGAGAACGCCCTTGATATCGAGAGTGGGAAAGGGCTTAAAGAAATTCGTCGACATCATCCCGCAGACTTTGAGAAGTGTATCGCGATCGGATCCCGCAATGGAAACCATGGTGATCTGCTTATCCACGATCTCTTTAGCGAACGAAGGGCCCGAGAGATAAATGATCTGATTTCTGAATTTATCAAAGTGCGAATTGAAAATCTCATCCGGAAGTTTCAGCGTTTCGTGGTCAATCCCCTTGGCGAGTGACACCAGTGGAATACCTTTTTCAAAAAGCTGCGTGAGTTCGTTTTTATTTTCACGGCAGAAGGAATCAATCGCCGCCATCGGAAGACCTGAAACCACGAGTTCGATATCATCGAAGTTAATCTTATCCCACGTGAGTTCCGCGCGGATCGAGCCCGGAAGTTTTTGACCGGGAAGATAGGTTTTATTTTCTCCGCTGTTGATCTCATCGAAGTTGAACTGATCACGGACTTTAATCACGACGTGTTCGAAATTCTGAGTCAGGACAAAGGCAATGGAAGTACCGAAGGCCCCGCCGGCGAGGACTAGTGCAGTTTTATATTTCATGTATTTGGTATCGTTAAAGGGAGATCAGACCTTTAATCCCCGACATGAGTTTATAGACGGCAATGATTTCATCCGGGGAGTTCATGAGTTTCCGTGCAGAGATGGAAATATAGTTGCCCTTTCCGGACGGCTTCTCTGAAATCTGAAACCCATTCAGGTGAACAAGTATGAGATCTTTATCGTCGGTCTTGATAATGAATTTGAACTCATAGAATTCGGGCCACTGATGGGATTCGTCGAGTAAGCTTCTGAATTTTTCGTCGGACATATTTTTTCCTTCTTCCCATTATACCGTAAGTCGCTGAATTCGAGGCGCTCTTCCACTATATCGGTGGCTTTATGCTGTTAAATTTTCCGCCCGGAATGACCGAAGAACCTTCATCGAGGTTTCTGACTTACACAGGGAGTGTGTATGAAAACAGTATGGATGCTGCTATTTCTTCTTGCGGGCCTTTCGGCCCATGCAGAGACTTTCAAGCACATCAAATTGACCCCGGCCTTCGAGCAGTATCTGAACCGTGCGCCTGTGAAAACTATGGGCACGCTTTCAAAAAGCGCAATGGTCGCAGAAGACCCGTACAAAGAAAAACTTCGTTCCGCTATTTTTGGTCAGGCCTCTGCATCTCTCTTGAAAGGTCTTCCTCCCGCTCCGACTGCCGACGGAGAAGAATCACTTCTCTATGAACAGATCAGAACAGAGCTCGAAGGATCGCACCAGCAGATCGGTATTCAGGAAGTGACTCAGCTTGATCGCATCAATCGTCAGTTCAATCTTGGCTCATCCACTTTCTCCGGTTTCAGCTGGCAGAAGCCGATGGGCACGGTTCAGATTTATGCTGACCGACAGGTCACACCGAACGCGTTCACCGAAGATGAAAATGACGTGTGGCTTGTGACCGATCTTTTTACGATCGAGATTGAAGCAACAACGTATCTTGAAAAACTGAAAGAAGCAGGTGTGGTTGCTCAGGGCATGGACATCGGAGCTTTTGCGGGTCTCACTTTCAAGCGCCAGTATCGCTACGATCACTATGCTAAAGATTACATGACGGGACTCTCCGTGGATTTCTCAAAACTCTTTCTTCCGTTTCTTGTGTTCAACGCCCAGGGCATTAACAAGATGGCGGACAAGGAAATCATCAAGCGCTCCGACTACTGGACCGCGAAGGCGGGTGCTCTCATCACCACTCCTCCGATGTATGGATTCTCATTCTCCGCGGGTGCTCTCGCTGAATATGCCTTTGAAGCAGAAACCAGCATGCAGACTTTCAAGAACCACGATCCTTCCGCGCAAGCTCTCGTCATGAACGTGTGGAGTAAGTCGACTGCGATCGCCGGTGCAACCGCTTCCCTCCAGCTGGATTTCTTCAAGCTCATTCAGATCACACTTTTAAAGTATGACCTGACTTATGAATACGCTCAGGGAAAAAACTACGTTCTCTCGATGAACACCAATGACATCAATCACGTGACAAGTAACGCGGATGAAATGGCAGAGTGGAAAGCGATCCTCCGGGGGAACCGCGAAGTGAAACACCTTGAGCCATTTGTGGTTCGTCTTGATGAAGTCACGACCGAAGCGATTGAAAGTAACGGCTCTGTTCTTCTCTGGGGAAAAATCACTAAGAACAAGACAGAACAGAAACGCATCATCAAAGACGGCAAGGTTCACACTTTCTACAATAACTACGCCACGAACGTCCGCTACGTGCAGAACCTTCTCTCGCGCTTTCTCACTGCGATCATCTATAAGCTCCTGAAGCTTCCGATGGGAACAAAAAACGTCGCGATTTACACGAAGAACGTCGTGCTTCAGTATGAAGACTCGCACGCGCAGGCAACCAACCAGGATATTCTTCGCGTGGCGAATGAAGAAAAATTCTCTTTCTCAGTCGTCCAGAGTTATGAAGCGCACGGAATTTCGAAAGCCATCGAAAAGCAATACAAGAACGACGTTCTGTGGTTTGTGGATTCCTTCACGACTCTTCCGAAAGACTGGCTCAAGCGGATCAAGAATGGTGACGTGAAAGGCCCGGTGAGAGTGGAATCTGAACTCAAGGTAGAAAAAACCGGCTTCCTTTATTTTGTCGCACAACCGGTGAACAATGTTTTCGGAAGTATCGTGAAAGTCTGTAAGTCAAAACTCGGCAAAGACTGGACCACGGACGCCACTCGCGCCAAGCTCCTGAAAGAAACTCCGGCAACTGATGAAGATAAATGTGTTCGCAACATCGGACTCAATTATCTTTCCTTCCGGGACGACTATGTCGCTAACCACAAGGCGCCTTCTCTCCGGAAGTTCAGAGATTTCCTCACTCAGTACTATAAGTTCACTGAGAATATCACTGCCCTGAATGACCTCTTTGGTTTTGATAATACCTTCATCTCCGGTCGCCTTTCCGGGAAGTTTTCCGACGGACAGATCCGTTCCATTCCATTTGCCAATGGACAATTCCGTGGCAACGGAGTTATTGATAACTTCCTGAGAGCAAACGGCGGGGCCAATCCTGCCAGCATCACGGCGAGCAACGGACTTTGAAAAAAATTGATCTTGAAACTGCCGCCCGACTTCTTCGTAGTGGAGAAGTCGTGGCGATTCCCACCGAGACGGTTTACGGTCTTGGCGGATGGATCATGTCTCACTCTGGACTCGAAAAAATTTTCTCTACCAAAGAACGTCCGTTTTTTGATCCGCTGATTGTTCACATCGCGGGAATTGAAGACGCAAAAAAGCTCACACCGAACTGGACACCAGTCCATCAGGCGCTCGCACAAAATTGCTGGCCGGGCCCGCTCACTCTCATCGCAGATAAAGGTGATTCAGTTGACTGGCTCATCACTGCGGGACTCGCTTCAGTGGGACTTCGTTGTCCCGATCATCCCCTCGCTCTTGAGCTCCTGAAAAAAATCGAAGGCGGAGTCGCCGCTCCGAGTGCTAATAAATTTGGCAAAACTTCTCCAACATCTGCGGAGCACGTGGAAGAAGAATTTGGTGATGCAGTGGCAATCCTCGATGGAGGCCCTTGTCGTGTGGGCATTGAATCCACTGTCGCAGGCGTGAAAGGAAATCTCGTCGAAATTTATCGCCCGGGCCTTTACACGGCGGCGATGCTGAAAGATATTTTGAAAGATGCGGGTCTTGATTGCGAAGTCCGCTACGCTGAAAGTCCGGTGGCCCCGGGACAACTCAAGCACCACTACATGCCGAAGATTCCCCTCGTGATCGTTGCCCCTACGTTTGATTGGGCGAAAGATCAGATAAAAGTAGAAAACCTTGTGGGCAAAAAATTATCAAGGCCCGCGTTCTGGATTCAGCCGACAAAGTCCGAGATTGCCAGTCGGGAACTCTACGAATCTCTCCGAAAATACGATACCGCCGGCCACGACGTAATCCTGACTAAAAAACTTCCCGAACATTCTTCGGAAGAATGGATGGGCATCTGGAATCGTCTCGAGAAGGCCAAATCCGGTTCACTCCTCAAATAGACAAGTTCTGCCGCCTCACGCGAATTGCGAAGAATACCTGTAAAATGCTTGAGATGAAGATGCTCCTGCTCCTCATGTGCTTTTCACTTCTTCCGCTACTAGCCTTTGGTGAAGTGAATATTGAGACCCAAGATTTACAGTTCGAATATGGGCTCGCCTATCACACGCTGAGAGGAAAGCAGAACAGTAACAATTCCACCGGACGACTGACTTCCGATCAGTATCCGTTCTGGCTTGGTTCGTACACCTTCCGCACGAGTCAGGCGACCGCACTCCGATTTTTCGGCGGTGTTCAGTTCGTGCGTTTCAACGAACCAAAGTTCGGAACTCTCATCAGTGAGAAACAAGAACTCGTTCAATATGGAATGGAGTTCATTAGAAAACTGGGTCCCATCGCGAAGCTCGGTTTGTTCGGCATGAAACAAGATCACCCACTCTACTTCGCGCAGGATCCGACTCACTTCAAAGTGATCAGGGAAAGTTTTGCCCAGGCAGGCGCACATCTGTCATGGAGTCAGAGAAGACGCATCGGACTTCTTTGGGGAGTTGGTTTAAAAGGTTGGGTTCTCTTTCCGGTTCACGGCGGTAACGTGATCACTGAAACCGGTGGTGGTGGTGAAGGTTATCTTCGCCTCGGTTGGGTGGGCCCACTAGGCACAATGTACCACCTTAAAGGTTTCTATCAGGTCTCGAGTGCGCCAAACGCAGATGCCGTTTTTACTCACGAAGTTTTAGGTTATTCGCTTAACGTTCAGTTCTCTTTTTAAGAGCTAAAATCGCGAGTGCCAACAGATCTTGGCATTATTCAGATCCCTTACAAAATTCATGTTGAGATCTTCATATGTTGCTTAAGGGCCTAAGCAGATTAACCGATCAGTTTCACTCAGCTTTTTATCTCTCTGTTAAGGAATGTTCGGCAAATAATGCTCACGTTAAAAGGAAGCTTAATAGGGCGCTAAAATGAGGGATGCCGTAAAAGGCAGGAGTGATATATAAAGTGTTGAGTTACATTAACCTCATCCTATTGATGGCGCTTGCGATCTTCGCTGGTTGTAACAACCCGAGTGGTGGTTCGTCCATCGCGCGCGATCACACTCCACTGCTTCAACCTCCTGGTGCTTTCGACTTCACACAAATTCGCGCACAAAACGGAAACGTATCGCTTAAGTGGTCGGCCTCTGCGCGTGTTTCTTCTTACGAAGTTCTTCAGGGAACAAGTCCGACAACGATGACGACTGTTCTTCCGTGTTCGACGACTCTCAACTACTGTAATCTCACCGGACAAAACCCTGCGACCCTTTACTACTACACAATCGTCGCCACAAACGCCGCGGGTAAAAAAACCATTGCGAGCACCGGAACATCTCTTGCCGTAGGAAGTTTCGATATTACTTCCAGCGCTCCTTCCAACGGCGCGATTGATCTTACGTGGACAGCTGCTACTGGTGCAACTTCCTATAACATTCTCTACGGCACACGTTCTGGTTCTTACACCAATGCAGTGAACGGAGTGACTTCTCCATACACTCTCACCGGCCTCACCAATAACCGCGGCTACTTTGTCCGCGTGGTGGCAGTGAACGCCAACAATGGTTACGGACTTTCAAACTCAGAGGCCAACGATACTCCATACGGTCCTCCTCCGACTCCGGTGGGAGTTCTTGCGAGCGCAATTCCGGGACAAATTACTCTCACCTGGAACACATCAGTCGGTGCTACCAGCTACAACATTTACAAAGGCACCGTTTCTGGTTCTCTCACCCAAATCGTAACCGGACAAACGCCGACCACTTACGTTGATACGGCAGTCACTGATGGCACAGAATATTTTTACGCCGTAGAAGCGGTCACCGGTATCTACACATCGGCTGTATCTGCAGAAACTTCCGCCAAACCGATTTCAAATTTTGCGATGACGTCCGCAAGCGCTGGCCCAGGTACCAATCAGGTGACTGTGGTCTGGCCGACGACGACGGGTGCAGATTCATATGACATTCGTTACGGCACTAACCCTGCTTCACTGAATCTCACTGCGACGAACGTCACTTCGCCTCATGTTCTTTCCGGGCTTACCGGAAGTGTTACTTATTATTTCCGCATCCGCGCAGTGAACACTGCGGGTTCAGGCACAACTCTTCTTTCCACCAACCAGTTGAACGCGATTCCAATTCCCCTTCTCGCTGCTCCGACTGGTTTTACTGCAAGCGCCACTCCGGGACAAGTTGTCCTCAACTGGAACGCGGTCAGTGGTGCTTCAAGCTACGAAGTTCTCCGCGGAACTGTGAGCGGTACTCTCACCTCTCTGGCAACAGGAATCAACGCCACCACTTACACGGATACGACAGTCACCAACGGCACGACTTACTACTACGCGGTTCGTGCGTTCAACGGAATGAACGGCGCAAGCTCTGCGGAAGTGGCGATCAAGCCAATTGCGACGTTCACGATTTCTTCTGTGACTGCGGTGAGTGGCTCGAGTCTTCAGGTCACCTGGGGCGCGGGCGCTGGTGCAGATTTGTATGACGTTCAGTACGGAACAACTTCGGGTTCATATTCAACTACGGTAGCGAACGTCACTTCTCCTTACTCTATTACCGGACTTGCGGCGAACACGACTTACTACATTGTAGTGAGAGGAAGAAACACCGTCGGAACCGGCACCGCACTTGTGAGTGCTCAGTCTTCCGGAAAAACAAAAACGGCGGCACCTTCGGGCCTCACTGCCGTCAGCACTCCGGGAAGTGTGGCGCTTGACTGGTCGAATACCGCAGGTGCGACGACCTACAATGTTTACCGCGGAACTGTTTCGGGAACTCTCACTTCACTTGCTACTGGCATCGTGACTTCAAACTATACTGACTCCACAGTCACGGACGGAACAACTTATTACTATGCAGTGACTGCGGACAACGGATCCGAATCCGCACAATCATCGGAAGTTTCAACCAGACCAATTGCAAGCTTCTCACTTACCAGTGTCACCGCTCCTTCTCCGACTTCTCTCACCGTGACCTGGCCGGCCGCGACTGGTGCCGCAAGCTATGACATCAAGTACGGAACCGCGACGGGAAGTTACACGACCACACTTGCAAACAAAACTTCGCCCTTCACGATCACGGGCCTTGCGGGTAACACTACTTATTACGTCATCGTCGTTGCTAAAAACGCGGTTGGTTCAGGTTCATCAAGGAACTCGAACGAACTCTCTCAGACCACTCCAGTAGGTCCTCCGACGGGAATGCTCGCGACAGTTGCGACGGGACAGATCACCCTCAGCTGGACTGCGATGTCGGGTGCTTCAAGTTATAAAATCTTCCGCTCTACAACTTCCGGAACGTATGGCGCTGCTCTTGCCACCGGAGTCGTCACTACCAATTACGTCGACACGACCGTCACTGACGGAACTCAATATTTTTACGTTGTGAAGTCTTTCAATGGCGCCGACTCCGCCGACTCTACAGAGGTAACAGGGGAAACCATCACTCCTTTCTCTCTTACCTCAGTCGCCGCCGCTTCCACTACCAGCCTTCAGGTGACTTTCCCGGCCACCACTGGCGCGACGGTTTATGACGTAAGATACGGAACCACCAGTGGCACGTACTCAACGACGGTCTCGAACGTCACTTCTCCGCACACGATCACGGGCCTCACTGCGAACACCACTTACTACGTTGTTGCTCGCGCGAGAAACACGATTGGTAGTGGCGCTTCTCAGACGACGGCGGAGATGTCGATCAAGACTCCGGTCGCAGCTCCGACGGGACTTGTGACAGTCAGCTCACCGGGAAGTGTGGCGCTTGATTGGGCAAATACAACGGGAGCGACGACCTACAATGTGTATCGCGGAACGACTTCCGGCTCGACGACACTTCTTGCAAGTGGAGTGGCAGTTTCCAATTACACAGATAGCACTGCTGCCAACGGAACGACCTATTACTACGCGGTAACTGCGGATAACGGTTCCGAATCTGCGAAGTCTTCTGAAGTTTCGACTCAGCCGATTGCCGCCCACACTATTTCTTCTCTGACCTCTCCGACTTCAACTTCGATCCAGGTTACCTGGGGCGCGGTCACAGGTGCTGCGACTTATGATGTTCTCTGGGGAACAACTTCCGGCTCGTATACCGGATCCGCCCTGAACAAGACTTCTCCGTACACGATCACTACCCTCTCCGCCAACACCACTTACTACGTTGTCGTAAGAGCGAAGAACGCGGTCGGTGCCGGCACAACTCTTAACTCAACTGAAGCTTCCATTAAAACTGCAACGTCGGCACCAACTGGTCTCGTGGCCAGTGCCTCTTCCGGTCAAGTGGGCCTCAACTGGACCGCAACAACGGGTGCAACAACATACAACGTTTATCGCGCAACAACTTCTGGGTCTGAAACTCTTCTTGCCAGCGGAGTTGCGACGAACGCTTATCTTGATACAACGGTCGCCAACGGGACAACTTACTACTACACCGTCAGCGCCGACAACGGATCTGAATCCGCGCAATCTTCTGAAGTGGCGGTTCGTCCGATCAGTACCGTCTCTATTTCTTCTCTCAATGCCGTTTCCAATACATCGATCGATATCACATGGGGAGCCGCGACGGGTGCTGCCACTTACGATGTCCGTTACGGAACTTCGACGGGTGTTTATCTCGGCACAGTGACCAATGTCACTTCACCATACACACTCACTGGGCTTTCTTCGGATACGACTTATTACATCGTGGTTCGCGCGAACAACGCCGTCGGTGCCGGCACTTCGATTCAGACAAGTGAACTCTCAGAGATGACGGCGACTGCAGCACCGACCGGACTTGTGGCGACTTCCACTGCGTCCGGGAATGCATCACTCTCGTGGACTGCCGCCACGGGGGCAACCAATTATAGTATTTATCGCGGAACGACTTCCGGTTCTCATACTCAGCTCGCCACAGGTGTTTCCGGAACCACTTATACAGATACAACAGTTTCTGATGGCACGACTTATTTCTATACCGTGCGCGCTTACAACGGAACGGAATCTCCTGACTCGAACGAATCAAGCGTGCGCTCGATTTCTGATTTCTCAATTTCATCAACCAGCGCCCCTTCTCCGAACTCGATTATCGTGAACTGGTCAGCGGTCACTGGTGCTGCCACTTATGACGTGAAATACGGTACGACATCAGGTTCATATACTACGACAGTTACCGGAGTCACTTCTCCGTACACGATCACGGGCCTTGCGAGTGGTACTCAATATTACATTGTGGTGAAAGCGAAGAACGCCATCGGCGGAACTGCGATGAACCAGAGTGCAGAGGCCGCGCAGATCACACCCATCGGCCCACCATCCGGTCTCACTGCAACTGCGACCCCTGGTTCAGTGGCGCTTTCATGGACTGCTGCAGGTGGAGCTTCCAGTTACAAAGTTTATCGTTCGACCACTTCAGGTTCTTACGGTGCTGCTCTCGCGACGGGAATCACCGGCACCACTTACACAGATAACACGGTCACCAACGGCACGACTTATTTCTACACCGTGACTTCATTCAACGGTGCGGACTCTGCGTACGCAACTGAAGCTTCGGTGAAACCTATCGCGAACGTCACCATTTCTTCTGTCACAAGTCCAAGCTCAACTTCCCTTCAGGTCACCTGGGCCGCCGCCACTGGTGCTGCCACTTATGATGTGAGATACGGAACTGCCACCGGCTCTTACACCACAACTGTCACTTCCGTGAGCTCGCCTTACACCATCACTGGTCTTGCTGCCAACACCACTTATTATGTCGTTGTTCGTGCGAACAACGCAGTTGGCGCGGGAACAAGTGTGACGTCTTCTGAATCTTCGAAGAAAACGATGACCGGTGCTCCGACCGGACTTGTTGCTTCGGCAACTCCTGGTTCCGTCGGCCTCAACTGGACTGCAGTCACCGGGGCCTCTACTTATAGTGTTTATCGTTCGACTTCAACCGGCACAGAAACGCTCCTTTCAAGTGGCGTTGCGACCAACGCTTACACAGACACGACAGTCAGTAACGGCACAACTTATTTCTATACCGTGACTGCAGACAACGGAACTGAATCCGCACAAAGCTCTGAAGTGAGCATTCGTCCGATCAGCTCATTCTCCATTTCTTCTCTCACGGGTGCTTCTTCCACAAGCATCTCTATCACGTGGGGTGCTGCAACCGGTGCCGCTTCATACGATGTTCGTTACGGTACTGCGAGTGGGTCTCTCCTCTTCACCGTTTCTAACGTGACTTCGCCTTATACCCTCACCGGCCTTTCTGCCAACACTCAATACTTCGTGAGTGTCCGCGCGAAAAACGCGATCGGCTCTACCGCTCAGTATGATGCTTCCGAGATGAACGTCACGACTGCTCCTGCGGGTCCGACTTCTCTTGCTGCTGCTGCTTCAACCGGACACATCGATCTCTCATGGACCGCGGCCGCAGGTGCAACGAACTATCGCATCTATCGCGGAACCACTTCCGGTTCATACGCGCAGATCGCTGCAGGTGTGACCGGTACAACTTATTCAGACACGACCGTCACTGACGGCACTCAATACTTCTACTCAGTCCGCGGTTACAACGGCACTGAATCTCCTGACTCAAACGAAGCGACCGGGAAATCTATCGCGGCCTTCTCGATTACTTCCACCACTGCTCCTACTTCGTCGACGATTCAGGTGACGTGGCCGGCGACCGCGGGTGCCGCGTCTTATGACGTTCGTTACGGAACAACTTCCGGCTCATACTCAACTGTTACAAGTGTGACTTCTCCGTATACGATCACCGGCCTCACTGGAAACACCACTTACTACATTGTTGTTCGCGCGAACAACGCGATTGGTTCAGGCTCTTCTGCGCAAACGGCGGAAGTCACCCAGAATACTCCGACTGCGGCCCCAACTGGTCTGGCATCGACTGCGACTCCTGGAAGTGTTTCACTTACCTGGACTGCAACCACCGGTGCGACTTCGTATAACGTTTATCGTTCAACTACTTCCGGTTCATACGGTGCGGCCCTCGCCACTGGTGTTGCGACGAACTCTTACTCCGACGCCACTGTTTCTAACGGCACAACTTATTTCTACACTGTCACTGCCGTGAATGGTGCCGAGTCTGCTAAATCCAATGAGACAACGATTAAACCGATTGCTTCATTCACGATCACCAGTGCCGTCGCCTCTTCACCATCACAAATCGATCTGACCTGGCCGGCAGTTACGGGTGCCGCTTCGTATGACGTGAAATACGGAACGACGACTGGCACATACTCGACAACACTTACGAATCAGACAAGCCCGGTGGCGCTCACTGGTCTCTCTCCGGGTTCTACTTATTACATGGTTGTTGTCGCCAAGAACGCAGTTGGTTCCGGTACGGCTTATCAGTCTGCCGAAGTTTCTTCGCAAACTGCTTTCGGTCCTCCGGGAGGAATGGCGGTGACCGCGACTCCTGCTCAGGCAGTGGTGACCTGGTCAAGTGTATCGGGTGCTTCAAGCTATAAAATTTTCCGTTCGA
>JBJMLZ010000242.1:0-3246 GCA_045805035.1 Bacteriovoracaceae bacterium | reverse complement strand
GGCCCCCACCGGACCAAGAAGCAATTTAAACTGTTCGCGGGTAAAATACGTATTGGCGTACGCAAGCATCAGGTGGACCTGAAGAACGACACAGATTTCCTTCCATACAAAGGGAATGTAAGCGAGAAACTTGTTGCCCGAGAGAAGCCCCAGAGTTCCTGCGCCGAAGACGGCCGCAGAAAACAACGAAGCAATCAGAAAAACTTTCTGAACCGTCGCATTTTTCTGTATGTGATTGCACGCCATCACTGCCAAGGCGAGAAAAAAGACCGCGACGAACATCGCAATCGGCGAAGACTTTGCTCCGTAGGCCTCGAAGAAAAAGGCAGTGGCAGAGGCGCGTACGAACGGATAATTAAACAGGACCCAGAACTACGAAACGATGACATAGAGGAGATTTTTCCGGAAGGCGGGATCGCTTTTCTTCCAGAGATCGCGGAACTTCATTCCGACTTGAGGTAGGTGTCGCCCTTCTGGATTTCTTCAAAGTCGTGCTGATGTTCAAACTTCGAGAAATCGAAGGAAGTAGAGAAATGTTTATTTTTGAGATCGTCCGAACAAAGAGTCTTCATGAAATCGAAAAACTTTTCACGGCTCTCAGGGCTCATCAGGTGTTCCATGAGACAAGAATCTTTGTGAGCGACTTCTTCGTTCACGCCGATGATGTCTTTCAGAAAGTAGAACAAAAGTGTACGTGAAGAGAGAATTCCGTGAACGGCTTCATGACCGGAAGAAGAAAGCGAGAGGAACTTGCTGTCGTCCTCAAGAACCAGATCACGTTTTTTGAGATTGGTGAGAGCAGTTGAAACTGAACCCTTCGTGAGACCCATTTCGTGAGCGATGTCAGTCACCCGAGCATAACCCTTGGACTCTTTCAGCTTATGAATTGCGAGCAGATAATGAACCATCGAATGAGTGAGATCGTTATCATGCGTGTGCTGAATGGAGGGCTTCTTGTCTAACATGCTATTAAAGTACTCACCCCCCAGATACCAGTCAAACGATAATTATTAGTTGCACCTGCCTCTCGAGACGCCCTAGGGAAGCCATATCTAACCTATCGGAATTACGGCTTCCCCAGAAGGGAAGATTTTCTCCGTCTATGGAGCTCCCGAGTGAGTGATAAAATGGTCTTATGAAAACCTTAACTCTCCTCTTGTCTCTCATTTTCGCTCTCAACTCTTTTGCCCAGGGAATTGATAACAACAATTCTCTCGATTCGCAGTTCTCGGAGACGAAGCAACTCACGGATCAGCAGAACGATGAGGCACAAACCTTTATCCACAAAGGCATCGAAGATAAGAAAATTCAGGAAGGCTGTGCGGATAAACTTCTCAAAGGTTGTGATCCAAGCGAGCCGGATAAGATGGGTGTTCTCTTCGGTGGCGCCATCGAAAATCAGATCGGGAAATTGTATGCAGTGATTTTCGGTTTCGGGCCGATGATCATGGGCGGGAACAAAGGCAGCTCCGGAGGAGACGCGAAAGCGCCAGAGACCAAGGGAGCAGACGGTAAACCTGCAGACGGAAAATCCCAGGGAAAGAAAAAAGACTATTGTATCTATCTGCCAATCGCATACGAGGCCCTGGGCTTTCTCATTCAGATGAATGGACAAAAACAAGCGCAGCAAGATTCGCAGAATCTTGATCCGCAACTTGCCGCTCTCGTGCAGCTGAAAGAAGCTCACAAAACCAGAAAGAAAACCGCGACTCAACAATCAGTTGTATACGGTGCGACCGCCGCTTGTTACGTCGCCACTATGTTCATGCCACCCGCAGGAAAACCTGATCCATGGACCATCGCCAAGATGGCAGCAGCAGGTGGTCTCTCCGTTCTCTATATGGCGAAGGCAAAAAAACACGCAGCTGCTGCGAAGAAAGTTCAGGAAGTGATCGACAGTCTTCCGAAGGCGGGTGACTGTAACCCGTGGACAGGCACCGCGTGTTTTTGTTCAGAGAAAACTTCCGCCAAGCTTTATCCGGGCCAGTACAACGAAGTGTGTGTGCTGAACAAAGGAAATCCGGATGGCCCACTTTCTAATATGGGTTGTGCGACTCAGACAAATGGTCAGGTCGCTCTCGATGCAACCTGCGGCTGTAAAGCAACCAACTCGTGTTTGTCTTCCAAGATCAGTCTCGGCAATTCTCAACTTGGCCTTGGCGCCAATTTTGTGAATGACGCCAATAAGGCACTGACGATGCTTGATCCAAGTCAGTTTGATGAAGCGAAACTCGGTGACTTCCAGTCATCCATGGCAGCGAAGCTCAATAACTTTAAACCAAACGGATCTTCGCCGGTTCCTGATACGACTCTCTCGCCAGATCAAAAAGCAATGGCAGATAGTCTCAGCAATGTTGTTGATCCTGCGACCGCGAGTCTCGCTGCTTCTTTGCCCGCAGGCTCTCCACCAATGGGTGGCCTCATGGGCGGCTCGACCGCTTCCGCACTTGATAAGCTTTCACCTTCGTTCAAAAAAAGCATGCGTGACTTTGAAGTCTCAGGTGCCTATCGCCAGAGTGGCGCCGGCTCACCTACGATGGGTGGCGGAGAACAACCGGGCTTCAGCATTCCTGGTATGGGTGGACCTCAGCAACCTCAGGGAGGCACGGCAGTTGAAGAATTCGCTGCGCGGGCAGTGGACAGAGGTGCAGACGTGAGAAATGCGCCTGATACAAAAATCTTCGATATCATTTCCAACCGCTACAGAATGTCGGCGTGGAAAAGACTTAATCCGGAATAATCACTCGCCTAAATCATTAAACTGATCAATACGTACCTGATGTCTTCCTCCCTCAAAAGGGGTTGAGAGGAAGACATCGGTGATTTTTTTCAGTGTTTCCATCGGAGTTTTTCTTCCGGACAAACAGAGAACGTTTGCGTTGTTGTGAAGTCTCGTCATCTTCGCATCGTCTTCGTCTCTGCAAAGAGCAGCGCGAATCCCGGCATAGCGATTAGCGGTCATGCAGACCCCGATGCCGGAGCCGCAGAGAAGAATCCCGAAGGTCTTTTCTTCTAAGACTTTCTCAACGAGTTTTTTCGTCCATTCCGGATAGTTTGTCGAGTCAGCGGAATATGTACCGAGATCAATGATGTCGTGATTTTTTTTCAGGTATTCGAGGAGGGCATTTTTTTCGTTAAAGGCCGCGTGATCAGAGGCAATGAAAAGACGCATGTGATCTCCTTCGTTGCTCTGATCATAAACTTATTGCGAGATTACGGCCATGACTCTCCGATTATCTTTTCTGC
>JBJMLZ010000241.1:0-15367 GCA_045805035.1 Bacteriovoracaceae bacterium | reverse complement strand
TCCGCCACCGCAACAAGTTTCACCATTCGCTTCTCCGAGAGTCTTCCACTGATTCGGAGTCAGAATGTTTCCGCCGAAAGTATCGTTCGTCACAACTCCAGCGACTTTATTCTGGTACGACGTGAGGAATGGACGTGTGCCGGTAGCAGCGAGACCTTCAACTGTGGCAAGTCTTGAATAGCGAAGCGGATCGTTTGGCAACGTGATGCCAGCGCCGGAATCAAGAGACATCTTGAGGCCGTTCGAAGCCGGATCATACGTGCTGATTGAAGTCGTTGTCGGAACATAATTTGTGTACGTCGTGAGGTCTTTTCCCACTTCGCGGCAGCAACGGTTTTTGCTCATGTCAAAAGCTTCGTAAGCGACCTGGTCACCGTAAGCGGGTTTCGGTGCAGTTTGCCCACACACGAGATATTCAGAGTAATAATTTTTCTCTGCCTGATTTCCGAAGTACGAGAGGCTGAAGACATCAGTTTGTTCAGCATGCATTTTGTTCGGCGAGCAATCAAGATCCGTCTGACAAACCTGGCCCGCTCTGCGAAGACATGCGTCTCGCACGAGAGTTTTTTCGGTCACGGTCTGGTTCGGAAGTGTCTTTGCTTCAATCGAACGGAAAGGAGAATACGCGAGCATGCTGTCGGCGCTGGTTGAGAGTGCCTGGTTGCTGAAAATACTTTGAAGACCGCAAACGTTCTGTGCGCGCGCCTGATCGGAGTAAGTGGCAGGAAGAGCAGCGGCGGCAAACATCGCATAGTTTCCATCTGTGCCGATGACAGGGCAAGAGGCCTGACGATTGTTTGTATAGAGAGTGGAGTTACAGCTTGCGATCTGGCTGATGAAATCGGTGCGCTTAGAAGCATCCGCAAATTGATGTTGCTGGAATGGACTCTTCATCGTTGCCTGATTCGATGAATCCGGAAGTGCTTTCCCCGGACGACAAATTCCTGCCTGCGAAGAAGCAGAAGAATGGTTATTCTGAAGATTCTGACGAATAGTGGTCTGAACTCCACTCGGCAGTGAAGTCGTATCAGATGATGAAACATAGGAAAGCGGACGACCAAGAACATTGGCATCTTTTCCGAAGAGATGATTTTTTGCGACGGGAATTTCCTCGAGACTTGCGGCGTAGCGGGCGACCTTGGCGTTAAAGAGTCCGCCACTTGCAACGTTCGCGCAGAAGAAGTTCGGAGCGCACGTGAACACTTTTCTGCGATTGAGATCTGAGATCCCCGCAGAGTTTACAATACAAGGAGCGCCGGCCCCGCGATAAACACAACGTTTGGTCGAAGAAGACGGGAAGCCTTTCTTCGCGAGAATCTGATCAATCGTAGTTGCAGTGGAGGTCGCAGGATTTCCGCTGGCGTCATATGTGCTGGTGCCCGAGCCGGTCATCGCAATTTCCCCGGCATTGGCATCAAACTGGGGCCAGTTCGTGCGGATTTCTTTCACGTCCGCGCACATATATTCCCAGCCGAGCTTCGTTACGCAATCAGTGTCAGTGGTACACATATGATTCGCCTGACAAGTGCCGGCGAGATTCTGATTATCAATGTCATTCACGTGATAAGCGGGATCATAGTCAACTGCTGGAGCTTTTGCGATTCCGTTATAGGCCTCAACGTTCACTTCGTGAATGGATCCAACCGCGAGATCCGCGAACGGAGCATTGAGAGCGAGGAAAAGTTTAGTCGTCGTCGCGCGGACAATTCTTCCGCGGCCGATCGCAAACCAGGTCACGCCATCAAAGGATCCAATGAGAGCGCCTTTATTAAATCCAAACCAGTCGCGCTGGTAACCATTCGAGTAAAGGGCCGCCTGAGTCTGAAGGCGATTCAGACGTTGGGCTTGAGTTGTTCCCTGAGCAGAGTGAGAGAAAGGAAGCATTGTTGGGGGTAACCAGCAAGCGCGACCAAAAATTGTGTCTTCATAATTTCCGCCTGTGCTGTAAGCGCTGATGTTGTCACGTTCCGTGCTGAAGGAAAGTCCCTGAAGGCCAATTCCATCCGTTGTGTACGGATGAGCGGAAAGAGAATCGAGCCAGGAATCTTTCCCGCATGTCGGGCATGGAGTGTATGTTCCGGACACAGTAGAGATGAGATAGACCTGATCTAGTTCGACGGTGACTGACTTTGCGGGTAGGGCCTGATCAAGGGCCACAGTCATCTGGCCAAGAATGGCATTCATTCCGAAATTAGTTTGAGAAGGAACGACTTTGGCATCATCGAGATACTGGAAAGTATCGCCTTCCTGAACAACCGAACCAGTGAGGGCCTTTTCTGTACCGGTTGTGTCGAAGAAACGGTGAGGAGCTGACTTTGAACTCACCTGCACGCGTGACTGCAGAGGAGTGCTGCCATCGTCCTGGCCGATAACGGTACATTGAATCTCCAGCGGCTCCGAACCGTTCATTGCGACTGCAACGTAATCGAGCGGCTGACATTCAGAAATGGACGTCGCGAGTGTGCTTTTTTGACAACCGCAGGTCTCATACATCCGCTTAACGACATTCTGATAGTAAAAATACTCTGAAGAATCTGAAGCAGCAGTGAGACAATTGGTCGAAGCGGTATAGGTCTTAGTGAGAAGCTCACTCTGATAAGGCGTAACGGTTGCCTGAGATTTGAGACTCTGAATACAAGCGTAATCTTTTTTCTTGTTCTCAAAATCTACGTCGTAACCAGTGTCGCCACTTGTGGTGGTGCCTGTTGTTGTTCCCGGGCTGCTTGAGCAGATGTAATAAAGTTGAGGATACTTCAGGTACGCCATGGGATTCGAAAGTTTCTCTTCTTCAGCGGCAGCATAAAGATCCGGATACTGAGACATACCCACAGATTTTGTCGCGCCATCATTCACGCACTGATTATCAAGACAGCAATCGAACCCACGTGCCTGGCATGAGCTGTTTGAGCAGCTGTTATTATTGGAAGTGGTGCTGTTGTTCGGATCAATTCTCACAACGAAAGGGCCAAGATTGAGGTTAGCGAGTGGTACCTGCTGAAGGGTCGTGCCTTTTTTGAAGAGTCTCACGCGGGTTGATGAAAGTGTGCTCGTACATGTAGTGCACACGAGTCCTGCTGAATAAGACGTTGCCACTGCAGTTTCCGCTACAAAATTTCCGCTATTGTCGGGAGAGTAAAGGGTGCCTGAGCAGCTGGAAGCTGAATTCGTGCTATCAGGAAAGTCCACTCTGTAAACGCGGACAGTTTTCTTCGCAGTGAAATCATAATAAGAAACCGGAATCACTCTTGAGCGAAGATCATAAATCGTTCCACCGAGTGAATAGGAACTCACGAGGCAATAAGTGACGTTGGTGAAGTTCGTGGAGTCATCAAGATAGTTCTGCACCATCGTCCCGATGATGTTCGCGGTATTGAGATTGGAAGCATTGATCGTGATACTTTGAGAAACTGCACCGAGATAATTGAACGACAGAGCGGTTGTCGGAACCGGAGCAGTAGTTCCACCTGTGGTCGAACCTGCAGTCGTTGATCCGGTTGAATCATCGGTAAGACTGCCGCGCGAGACTTGTCCCTGAGGCAAACAGCCCACGAGTAATAAGAGTAGTAATAGATACCTAACATCCATGTCCGGTAATCTCCCTTTCTATTTTTCGGAGGTACCTGCCCTTAGCTTTATCCATGAATGGGGCGGGAAAAATGTGCCGCTGACCTCTAACTGACGATTAACAAAAGAGGGGCAGAGAAGGGTTGTCGGAGATTATTTGTAGGTTCCGAAGTTCGTGAAGTACGAACTCGTGTTTGCTGAACTTGAAAAGCCCGCCTGGACATAAGGTGAAATGAGAGGGAAAGCATTGTACGGAGTGAGCCCGTAAGTTGGAGTATAAACTCCGTAGCCGCCGTAATAGCGCGCGCTGAAAAGAATCTGATCAGCAGGTGAGAGTCCACCCATTCCTGCATACGGATTGTTGTAGTAAGGAAATGGATTGTAGTTCAGGTAAGGGTTATACATCATCGGCGGATTCCGCAGCTGATTCACAACTCCCCAACCGATCATACTTAGACCGTCGTTGACCGCATCACGAGATGGATCACGCGGATTCTGAACATCCACATACGGTGACGATGAAGAAGGAAGTGGTTTGTTCGGAGAGTCCGGAGTTACCGGCTTCTTCACATTCACGTAAGTCTCACAGAAAGTCTCATCGACACCAGTGGCCTCTTCGCATTGCTGTTTCACTGCATCTTCATCAGAATTTTCAGATCTCACGAAGGCCATGCCCTGAAGGTCAGAGACGAGTGCCTCTACTGAAGGAGAGACCGGCGCACCTGCCGGACAAACAATATTATCGGCGATACCCGTGACTCCCTGACAGTCGCGATACTTTTCAAGAGCAAGTGCGGTCAGAGTGACTTTGCGCTGTTGCGCCTGAAGAATCTGGCCCTTCAGCACTTTCAGATCTTTGGCAAAATTAATTTTGGCCTGAAGGAGTTCATCACTCACGTTGAAGCGTTCACAACCCGTATCGAACTGATAACCGGTATTGGCCTTCTCCAGGTTCTCATTTGTGAGACAAGTGGAGAGTCCGTTTATCTCATCAAGGAATCCAAATGATCCATCGATCATTTGTTCCATGCTGGTGATAAGGCCGGCACCACGACTTCCATTCAGAGCATCTCTGGTGGACTTCATTGCTTCCCAACAGTCTTTAGTCTTCGAAATATCTTTCAATATGCTGTCGCAAGCAGCTTTTTGATCTGCAGAAAGTTGGGAAGTCCCGGCCTCTTTCACGAGCCACGAAACTTTTGCCATCGTCTGAGTGAGCTGGCGATTTTTAATTTCCTCGGAGAGGTTTCTGTACCCGTCGATGGCAGTATGAACTTTCATCTGTTGAGTTTTTCCCTTGAGTGCATCGAGGAAGGGCAGTGAATTTTTGTCCTTAAAATCAGGAAGTGAATTGATGGCATTGAGCTCACTGCGGGTGACACCCAATTCACCTTTTCTCACTTTCTCCATCGCTCCACCGATTTCATCGTACATCGTAGCGAAGGTATAACCAGGTTTCCCTTCAACCTGAATCTGAAGAGTGTTTTTCCATTCTTCAATTCTTTCCGGAGTGACGCCGTTTGCGATGAGAGTGTTGATGTTTGTTACCACCTCAGGATCTTTGTCATCAATAATCAATCCCGAGCATGCTCCGGGATTGTTTTGAGGTAATTTGAGGCCTGCGCGTGAGGCGCACAAACGCTGGATTGTTGCACCCAATTTTCCCGGATCATTTCTCTGCTCAACCGGAACGTTTTGCAGATCCTGGATGAGCGGGACTGTGCTGTCAGTATTGAGGATGAGCTGAAGAGCGCGCGCAGTGGAAAGCGCTGCCTTGAAATCGCGGGCGGCACGACGGGCCTTCGTGAGATTTTCGCTCGCAGTCTCTTCTTTGTTATCTCTGATCTCATTTTTCATCTGCTGAAAGCCCATGAGAAGGGTTACATCGTGCTCAACATTGGCGATTTTTTCGTCGATGTTGGCGACACTTCTGCATTTGAAATATTCGATAGTGTTTGTATCAGAGTTCGTATCAGTACATTGAACTCCCGGGGCCTTCGCAGTGAGGATCTCGCCTTGATTTCGGGAAATGTATTCACCCAGCTGCGTGCAGCTCATGCCCGCATAAACTGCGGGAGAAATGATTAAGGCGAAGAGAATAAGGCCTTTCATACACCTTCCTCTTCGGTTGATAGTCGCTAAAAGTTGAGAAATGGCAGGGGGGATCTAACCGTGGCCCGAACTCATGAAAACTTCGTCGTAATTAATGGATTTCTGCTGGCTTCCGAGGCTCAGGAAGTAGTCTTCGGAAAGTTTCATCGTGTCTCCGAGATCCTGGCAGGCAAAGATCTGCGAACGAAAGGCGGCCGCATGAGGAAAGCCCGCTGCAAACCACACGACGAGTTTACGGAGTTGAACGAGAACGGTTCTTTCTTCCGGAAAAGTATCGACACAGTATTGGTGCAAACGTTGAACAACTTCCCAATAATCTTTTCCGAGAAAGACGGATTTCTTTTTAGAGGCATATTCCGGATCAAGGCCTTCCAGAAAAATAAACGGATTTCTTAAAGCTCCTCTGGCGATCATCAAGGCATCGCATTTTGATTTTTTGAGTTTCTCCGAAACACTCAGAGGATGATGGAGATCTCCGTTACCAATGAGAGGAAGTTGTTTCACGTCATTCAACGTTTCAATGAAGTCCCAGTCAGCACACCCGGTGTACTGTTGAGTTCTCGTTCTTCCGTGTATTGCCACCCACTCAATTCCGGATTCACGTGCAATTTTTAAAATCTCAGCAGCGTTTCTGGTGTTCGCGTCCCAACCGGTTCTGATCTTGATCGAGAGAGGAACTTTCATCTTCGAGCGCATCGTCTCAAAGAGGGGAGCAAGTGCAGTGACTTCTTTCATGAGCGCGGAGCCGCCGCCTTTGGTGACAACTTTGGCGACCGGACAACCCATGTTGATATCGAGAAATTTCGGCCCGTACGACTCCGCCACTTCCGCAGCTCGCGCCATGGAATCCGGATCTTCACCAAAAAGTTGGATGCCCACATTGCGCTCACGCTTGTGAATTTTCAGCATATCCAGCGTGCGCTGATTTCCGTAATTGATGCCGTGGCAGGAGATGAGTTCAGAAACAGTTCCGCCTGCGCCGAGATCTTCCATCAGAAGGCGGTAAGGAAGATTACAAATGCCCGCCATCGGAGCGAGAATTAATTTGGAATCAAAATGAATTTGGCCGAGTTTAATTTTCTCGGCCTTCCCACGGAAAAGTTCAATCTTTTCCGTCAGCTCCGGACTAAAGGGACGTGGCTCGTTCATAGGCGTCAGTTTTAAGGGAAGGAATAGTCCTTGTAAACAAGGGGACCTCTTCACTAAAATCTTTATATGCGAATAGTGGTATTCGATTGCGACGGCACCCTTCTCAACACAAATCTCCTCCGGCCGGTGTTCTTTCCCGGAATAAAAGAGCTTTTGTTGGATTTAGCGGTCGACTGTCAGCTTTATGTCTGGACTGCCCGGGGCCGCGCCTCAACACTACGCATTCTCGAGGAAAATGGCGTCCGTCATCTCTTCGAGGGAATCTGCACTCCCGATGATGCTCCTTCAAAGCCCCACGTTCGCGGACTTACTGACCTCGTCGGCCACCATCCGAAAAACTCGATTTGTGTCATTGGAGACACTTCCATGGACATGCTCGGCGCAAGGAACTTCGGGGTTCTCGCGATCGGTGCGATGTGGAATCCTGGCGTTCAGGAGAAATTTCTCCGGGAAGCAGGAGCGGATTTTATCGTGTCCGATCCCGCTGAATGTAGTAAGCTCATCCGGTCCAATTTAACCGGGAATTAGAGCATGTTCGACAATCTTTCCGAAAAGTTTTCAGATGCGTTTCGCAGTCTGCGCGGAACCAATAAAATCTCCGAAGAAAATATCGAAGAGACACTTAAAGGTGTGAAGACCGCGCTTCTTGAAGCGGACGTAAACTTCAAGGTCGTTAAAGAGTTTGTTGAGAAAGTAAAAACCGAATCTCTTGGCGAAAAAGTTCTCCGCGGAGTGAATCCTGGCCAGCAGTTCGTGAAGATCATGCACGATGAACTGGCCGCACTCATGGGTGGCGAGCATTCTGATCTTAATCTCAATCGTCCTCCTGTCATTCCGATTCTGATCGTGGGTCTCAATGGTGCTGGTAAGACAACTTTCGCGGGAAAGCTCGCGCTCTACCTCAGAAATAAATCCAAGAAAGATATTCTCCTGATTCCTGCGGATAATTTCCGTCCGGCCGCTAAAGATCAGCTCATCACTCACGCTAAAAATCTTGGCGTGGATTATTTTGATTCCGATCTTTCGATGTCCGCAGTCGACATCGTAAAAGCGGGAATGGAGCACGCTAAGAAACTCCACAAAGAAATTGCGATCATCGATACCGCCGGTCGCTTGCAGGTTGATGAAGAACTCATGGGTCAGCTCGTGGATGTTCGTAAGTCTCTCGACAAGCCGGAAGTTCTGATTGTTGCCGACGCTATGACAGGACAGGAAGCCGTGAATGTTGCCAAAACTTTCCACGAGAAAGTTGGCCTCACTGGTGTTGTTCTCTCAAAAATGGATTCCGACGCCCGCGGTGGTGCAGCTCTGTCGATTCGTTACGTGACAGGTGTGCCGATCAAGTTCATTTCTGTCGGCGAAAAAATGAAAGATCTCGATCCGTTCCATCCGGATCGTCTCGCAAAACGCATTCTCGATATGGGTGACGTTCTTTCGCTTGTTGAAAAAGCGGAAGAGGCGATCAACCAGGACGATGCGATGGGCATGATGGCCAACCTTGAGAAGGGTCGCTTCACGATCAATGATTTCGTGAAACAAATGGAGACGATCAATCGTCTTGGATCTTTCGGTTCTATTCTTAAAATGATTCCGGGTATGGGCGGAGCTTTGAGACAGATTGGAGATCTCTCGGGTGCTGAATCTGAGATGAAAAACATGAAAGTCATCATCAACTCCATGACCAAAAAAGAGCGCGAGCATGTCGAACTCATCGATGGCTCACGCAGAAAAAGAATCGCCTCTGGTTCCGGAAGATCGGTCCAGGAAGTGAACTCCTTCCTCGAGAAATTCAACCAAATGCAGCAGATGATGGTGGGAATGATGGGAATGATGAAGGGAGGCGGACTCCCTAATATCCCGGGGATGGGACCGGTGAAAGGCTTCCGGCAGGCACCGAAATCCCAGCAGCCGATGCCTGGTTCTTCCTCAAAATCCGGGAAGAAAAACCAATTCGGGAAGAAGTATTTCTAAGTCCTTAGTTTGACATAGAAGGTCTTGTGAATTATAAATTGTTACCTTTTTTATATCGCGATCTTTAGAGGAGATTTCCAAATGGTAAAAATCAGAATGGCCCGTGGTGGTCGTAAGAACCGTCCGGTCTACACAATCGTTGCTGCAAACTCACGCAGCCCACGTGACAGCCAGTTTCTTGAGAAGCTCGGCCAGTACGATCCAAAAGCAACTGATGTTCTTAAGGGTCTCAACGTGGAAGGCATCAAAGCATGGCTCTCTAAAGGGGCACAGCTTTCCGATACCGTAAGAACCTTGCTCAAAAACAACAATATCAAGTTATAATGCTCCCATGCCCCGAAGTTGATCGGGGGTAACAACCAGTAGGTGTTATGAGCAGTGAACTGAAGACGCTGATTGAGTTTGTTTCTAAGGCCCTCGTGGACATGCCCGATCGTGTGGAAGTGAACGAGATCGAAGGTGAACAAACTACTGTCATCGAACTGAAGGTCGATAAATCTGACCTCGGTAAAGTGATCGGTAAGCAAGGAAGAACGGCACGCGCATTGAGAACAATTCTGAATGCGGCCTCGACCAAGCTGAGAAAGAGATCGGTACTCGAAATTATCGAGTAAAGACTTCAGCAGAAATTTATAAGTATTTTTTCAGAACCCCCAACTCTTCGATGAAACGAATGGTTGGGGGTTCTGACTTTAAGACGGATTATTTCTTCGGAGTGCACTCGTAGTAACGTGAAACAACTCTTTCACCAGTATCAGTCCGGTGGGCCTCAAGGATGGCGTAACCCTTCTTCCCATGCATGATATCCATGTCGGCATCAATGCTGTACCACGGATCTCCAATACGGGCATAACCGCGGTAAGGCAGACGCCAATCCATCTTCATCATATTGATCATGGTCACATCAAGTATGGTCGCTGAATGTTTATTCAGGGTGAGTGTTGCCACTTCGTCACCATCACGGCAATCAAACTCACGGGCGGCGTGGGCAGAAAGAGAAAGAAGGAGAAGAAACGCAAAAGAGATTTTCATAAGGGCCTCCCGATTTTTCTCTCTTCTACCGTCACCGCCAGCAAGGATCAAGTGAGGAGGTAAAAAGGGGGAAGGATTTTGGTTCTTCTTGCGAGTTGTGCTATATCCCTTCAGATGGATACCCCTAAAGACCTCATAAAACTCGCCTCGGTGACCCGTCCCCATGGGATCAAGGGTGAGGTAGAGCTCAACCTCCTCAACGACATTGAGGAGTCTGTTCTCGATGATGAGATGAAGGTGTGGTTAATGCCCTCTTCTCCGAAATCAAAACTCAATCCGAAGGGCGAAGAATGGACTATTCAGAAGCTCCGTTTTGGGAACAAAGCGATCTGCCTTTTTGAAGGCATCAAAGATCGCACACATCTGGAAACACTTCTTCCGTTTGATCTCTATCTTTCGCGTGACCAGTTTCCGGAGCCCGAAGACAACGAAGTGTATCTTGTCGACCTGATTGATCTTCCCGTGTTCAATCCTGACGGGAAAAAACTCGGTAAGCTTGAGAGTTTTTCCGACAACGGCCAGCAGTACCTCTTTGAAGTGAGACTCGAGACAGGAGAAAAAATCACACTGCCTTATGTGTCTGCGTTTTTTCCTGAGGTCGATGTCGAAGAGGGAAGAATCGTGATGATCATGCCGGAGTATTCGGAATGATCAGGAAGATCTGGATTCTTACCTTGTTTCCGGAATTTTTTAAACCGTTTCTCGAGTGCGGGATCGCTGGCTCTGCCTTTCG
This sequence comes from Bacteriovoracaceae bacterium, assembly GCA_045805035.1. Lineage (GTDB taxonomy): Bacteria > Bdellovibrionota > Bacteriovoracia > Bacteriovoracales > Bacteriovoracaceae > Peredibacter. The sequence goes on along the minus strand of JBJMLZ010000241.1, from coordinate 4,806 downwards.
TGGCGAGCGAAGCGATGACACTTTTAAATTTGAAGTTCACTTCGTGAACATCCGCGACTACTCCGCCACCAAATACAAAAGTGTTGATGATTCTCCGTTCGGCGGAGGTCCGGGCATGGTGATGAAGGCCGATATACTGAAAGATGCACTCATGAAAGGAGTCGTTGAGGCCGGCGGATACAAAGGCAAAGAAGATCTGCATATCGTTTACACTTCTCCACGAGGGAAAGTATGGACGAACAAAGTGGCGCGCGAGTTCGGTACGGCAATTCTTGGAGGTGCCAAGGATGTGGTTTTTATCTGCGGGCGCTATGAAGGAATTGATGAACGCTTCCTGGAAAACTATGTCGATGAATTCTATTCGGTTGGTGACTATGTTCTCACCGGTGGTGAGATTCCGGTGATGGCGATGTTGGATTCAGCAGTAAGATTTGTTCCCGGAATACTCGGTAACAAATTATCTGCCACGGATGATTCCTTTGAAGACGGCCTCATAGAATTTCCCCAATATACTAAGCCCCGCGAGTTTGAAGGAAAAGAAGTCCCCGCAGTTCTCACGGAAGGCAATCACAAAAAAATCGGTGAGTGGCAGAAAGAGCAAAAGCTTGAGATGACGAAAAAATGGCGTCCGGATCTACTGAAGAAAAAATAACTAAGACAGTTTCATCTTTCCGAGATCAGTGCGGGAAAACTCATTCACTATCCTGAAGTCATCTAAGACTGCGGGTTTCATCGCATTTTTAACTTTCTCGATTATTTCACCGGATAGATTTTGATGAAGAAGAACAAGGCGATTCCCTTTGCGTTCATCGGTTTCAATAAGAAGTTCTGCGTGTCCGTATTTTCCTTCCTGAAGAAGGATGGCGGCAAGCGTGTCTTTCAGCGATAAAACGTTCGTCAGGTGTCCCGCCACTTTGATTTCCTGATTCATTCGTCCTTGAGGAATGATTTTATCTCCTTCAAGAATGACTTTGTCCTGAGTGGTGTAAAAACCCTCTTCCGCAAATTTCAGCTGGAGCTTTTGTCCGAGAGTGAACTCGGCAGTAAAGAGAGCAGGTGATTTCACCTGGAGAAGTCCCTCCGGGTTTGTTTTCACTTCATGAATCGGAAGGACGCGGAGAGGATCTCCTGGTCTTTGACCGCTTGCAAGCTGGGAGCAGACTTCTGTCATTCCATAAGTTCGGATGACTGGCCAGCCGAGGTCAAATGCTCTTCTTTCAAGTTCGGCAGGCAGGAAATCTCCGCCCACAATGATGTAACGGAGCTTAGAAGGAGCAGTGAGATTTTCTTTCACCAGATCGTAAAGCTGGGTAGGGACGATGGTGGTGATGGTGACATTTTCGTCAGTGAGAGTTTTATACCACCGTTGTGGCCCCCATTTCCGGAGATCAACGACACGATTTTCCAGTATTCGCGCGCGCAGGAGTACGGAGAGTCCTCCCACATGATACACGGGAAGCGAAAGTCCCCAGACGTCATATTGAGTAAGTCCAAACCAGTCGTTTACTGCATTCGCATTCGCTTCCATCGCTTTCTCAGAGAGGACATAGCCTTTGAGATCGCGGGAACTTGTGCCGGAAGAGAAGATAGCATAGTGAGCGATGAAGTCGAGATTTGCAAGCTCTTTCCGCAGACGATTGCCTGCTGGGGCCAGATCAGATTTCGTGATTATTTTAAATTCTTCATCGAAGTTTACATCGAACACAGTTTCTTCCATTCGCGGTTTTCAAGATTTTTGTACATCTTTCCAATGAGAGCAAGATCCGGATAAAAACCAGAGTTGAAATCTCCGCGGTAAAAATCTTCAAGCTCTTCGTAAAAACCAAGACCGATAATTCCCTGAACTATGTTGGAATTAACTGTGCCAATCATTTCGCAATAGGCGTGCCAGCTTCCCAGAGAAGACCCAAGGTAAGCGCTGAAGATAAGCTCCGGCCAGTTGGGTTTCATTTCACAGTTAGGCTTATAGATGTAAATGTCAAAAGGCGTCCCGGTGATAAAGTCCCGGGCGCGTCTGAGAGGAAACGCAGACCAATCAGAATCAGAAAGAGGATCTTCCACGTAATCAATGTACTTTCGCCATTCCGGCAGAAGAGGATCAAGCAGCTGATTCACGTTCGACTTGTTGAACATGGCATTTCCATCAAGCCGGACGCGGATGCCTCTGGAGAGCGCATCATGAAACGTGTGATCGTTCGGATGAAGCATTTTATATTTGATGACCGGGGAAGTGATGGGTTCACTGCCGGACCACAGTTGGTGATTACGAAATTTTTTAGAGGGGTAGTTCTGGTAGTGCAGGTCTTCTTTCAAAAGAAGATGGAGCTTTTGCTGATACTCAGTATTTTGTTTCGGGAAGTTCTCAAGAAAAGATTCAACTGTTTCATCGCCCAAGGGAAGGTGCGGAAAATAATCGGCAAAAACCTTTTTGCCATCGATTGTGGCAGAAAGATAAACGCCTTCTTTCTGATCCATCGAACTCAGTCGATTAATGCGCTTTATGGGCGTGAGTTTGTAACGGCTATAAAAAACTTCCATAGGCAAAGATTCCGCAGAGAAGAACCGAAAATACCACAAGATGGATTCCGGAAAACTTCAGGCCTTCATTAAGATCGGCACCTGATTTCCTGACGGTAATCCTGGCAAGGATCATCGCGGGAACCAGTCCTACTCCTATGATAAAGAGTGGGCCCTTTCCTACAAACTTAATTGTCAGGAGATAAGGTAAAAAAATGGTTAAGAGAGTGAGACCGATATAGGCCTTCCGTTCCATTCTGGTGGCAAGAGTTCTCTTGCCGACCTCGCGGTCAGTGTCCCGGTCACGGAGATTATTGATGCAGATAAATGTCGTCGTCAAAAGTCCATAGATGGCGGCGAGTACTACTGCCCCGCTGTCGATCGAAAGAGAGTAGAGATAATAAGATCCGAGCACGGAAAAAAGGCCGAAGAAGAGAAACACGAAAAGCTCACCGAGGCCGCGATAGGCAAGAGACACTTTTCCTCCGGTATAGCCGAAGGTGAGGAACAGCGAAATGAGCCCCAGCACCACAAAGGGAAGTCCTCCGCGAAGGATGATAGGAATGCCTATGAGACCTGCCGCGGCCACACTCGACCACGCCCAGAGATTCACAGTCTTAATGTCCACTAGTCCTGCCGCACTCACGCGGGTAGGGCCCACACGTTTAGCATCCGCACCTTTTGTGAAGTCGATCACGTCATTGAAAAAATTTGTCGCGAGCTGAATCGCGAGTGCTCCGGCAACACAAAGAATGACCCACGGGATGGCATGATTTCCGGTACGCGCGTGGAAATAAAAATAAGTCACGATCGGAGGTACGATACCGGCAAGCAGGGTTTTCGGACGGGCAGCGAGGATGAAGTTTTTCATGCGAGAGCTTTCCTGATTGCCGGAACAAGGATCTCCGGTTTTTGAAAAAGCCTATGCCCTCCCGGAATGAGCTGGACATCGAATTCAGTAAGCTTGTGCGCGAGTGCTGAGTACTTTGGATCTTTTTCTCCGAGTATCCAGTGAACTTTCGTTTTATGCTTCTGAAGAAATGGCAGGAAATTTTCCTGACGGGAAAGGAGCATTTTCTTAAAAAGATCGATTGAGCCTTTCGGAACATTTGTGAGTGGCCGATCAGCGTGAAAAAGAGGAAGTGCATTCCACCAGGGCAGAAAGGCCGCAGGATCAGACAGGCGTTCGATCACTTCTTCTTCCCACTGAGAACGCACTTGGCGTTCCTTATCATCAACGAGGCCGGGGTGAGCATTGATGAGAATGAGCTTTTTGAAGCCATACTTCTGCGCAAGTTCCATCGCGAGTCGCCCGCCCATGGAATAGCCGATAAGAGTATCATCTGCATTAGTTACCGGAAGCGGTTGGTAGAGATCATGATGGACAAATTCTTTTTCCGGCAGGAATTCGAAGTCTGAAGGGGAACCGAGAAAGCCGTGAAAGACATGGATCACATCCACTCCGCTAGAAACTTCTCTGTTTCATCCTGAGAGGGACGTAGTTCAATCACCTGATGAGTTTTAAGATCGTAAAGATTCTGCGAATAGGTGAGTCCCATCGCCGGAACAATGGCGCCGAATTCTTTTTCATGTTCCAGGACAATACGCTTATCCAGCTTAAGCATGTCAAAGATTCGGCCACCGCGATTATTGACGATGATGAGTTTCAAATTCTTCGGCATTTCCTGGATTGCACTGAGATCATAACGAGTCGTGATGTCACCAAGGATGCAGTAAACTGTTTCTTTGGTAGACTCTGCCAGACCAATGGCAGTGGCAAGTTGGCCGTCAATACCGTTCACTCCTCGATTCCCCTCGATACGGAAGCGCTTGGTCTGAATCAGTTCAAAGAAACGGATGATGAGAGAGTTTCCGAGATACACTTTCGCATCATAGGGAAGAACATCCTGGATTTTTTTCATCACCGCAGGCTCAGCTTCCGGATATTTCTGAAGAAGGGCTACCTGAGTTTCAATCGAATTATCCCCTTCAAAGGGAAGAGAGATCTTCTCAACGGCCTTCCAGAAACGATCAGAGGCCACCAGTTCACTGGTTGAGGCCTTCATCACAGTACCGAATGAAAGTGCGGAATACCCACGCGAATCAAATGAAAAAACTGGCATCGGATCAATTTCAAGAAGACGCCAGACTTTAGTCAGAGGCGTGTGTCCAATGCGGACGACTCCATCAAAATATTTTTTCTTAAAGAGCTCAATAAGTTTTTTTTCAGTGCGAATTATACTGAGATCATGCGCCCCACTCATCGTCTCGGCAAAGTAGGGTAGATTG
>JBJMLZ010000240.1:0-3608 GCA_045805035.1 Bacteriovoracaceae bacterium | reverse complement strand
TAAGAACTCAGAGAAGAACCCTTAGAGTTCATCCTCCGAGAAAGCGCAGGCTCACGAGCAGAGTCGCGAGCATAAAAAAGCAAATCCATAGCACGGGGTTCATCCGGAACTTTTCCATGCTTAATTAGTAATTCACTCTTGTGAATCACGTCAAAGGTGCTTTTTGGCCCGGAAATTTGTGTAAGTTCGATGATCCGAACCGGTAGATTCTTACAAAAAGCGGTTCGAAACGACACCGAAAGGTAAAAAAAAAGGCCCCCGAAGCGGCCCTTTCTCATAGATCAGAGTTCCAAATTTTTCTTTTTCATTTTCTCGATGAGCGTCGTTCGGTTGAGGGTGAGAAGTTTTGAAGCTTGGTTCTTATTCCCACCCGTGCGGTTCATTGCCTGCATGATGAGCGAGTCTTCAATATCAGAAAGAATCTGCTTCAGATCCACGCCGATTTCCGGAAGCTCGAAGAGCGTCTTGTAATGGTGAGTAGCGAGAGGGTTCGAGCGGAAGATCTTCGCCGGAAGATCCTCAGGAAGAATTTCGTTACCACCGCGGAGAATGACGAGACGTTCGATCACGTTCTCGAGTTCGCGGACGTTCCCTGGCCAGTCGTAGCCCATGAGGAGATCCATCGTGAGCGGAGCAAAGCTGATTTCATTCGAACGGTCCGCGGAAACGAAGCGATCGAGGAAGTGAGAAATAAGAAGTGGAATATCTTCACGACGTTCTTTCAGCGCCGGCATACGAATAGGAATTACGTTCAGACGATAGAAAAGGTCTTCGCGGAATTTTCCTTCCGCCACAGACTTCTCGAGATCGCGGTGAGTGGCCGCAATCACGCGGGTGTCGATCGCAACGTTTTCATTTGAACCCACGGGTTCAATCACGCGCTCCTGGAGAACGCGAAGGAGTTTTACCTGGAGAAGAAGCGGCATATCGCCGATCTCATCAAGGAATACTGTCCCACCTTGTGCCATTTCAAACCGGCCTTTGCGATTAGAAATCGCGCCGGTGAATGCGCCACGAACGTGACCAAAGAGTTCTGATTCAAGAAGCTCAGAAGGAATCGCGCCGCAGTTAACTGAAATGCGATTCTTGGTTGAGCGTGAAGAGAGATGATGAATAGCTGAGGCCACGAGCTCTTTACCAGTGCCGGATGGGCCGGTGATGAGAATCGTTGAATCAGTTTTTGCCACACGCTGGATACGCTCGAAAACGTCTCTCATAACGCGTGAACGGCCGATCATGCCTTCGAAGGTATCTTCAACCGTCGGACGATCGAGACGAAGTTTAGAAAGCGGACGGGCCTTTCCGCCGTCAGCAAAAATGCCTTCGCCCTCCATGGCGACTTCACGAGGAAGTTGTGCTTTGAGCTTAGTTTCAATCGCGAGGGTCACGAGCTTTTTCAGGTTCTCAAGCTCGAAAGGCTTAGTGAGGTAATGGAAAACACCTTTCTTAGTGGCGGCAATCGCGGTCTCAATCGACGCGAAGCCAGTCATCACGATCGACACGAACTCAAAGCCCTTGTCTTTCAGGATGTCGATCAGAAGCAGGCCGTCGGAGCCCTGCTCGAGGGAAATATCCGTCACGAGACAGAAAGGTTTGTCCTTCGGATGGTTCTTGGCGAAGTTCAAAAGACAATCTTCGGAACTTTCGAATAATTCAACTTTGAGCTTAAGAGTCTGTTCGAGATATTTGCGAATGGAGAGACCAAGCAGCTTGTCGTCCTCCACGATGATGACGGGCGGTAGTTCACTGGTCGCCCCATCAAATGTTTGATGAAGGAAATTAAGATCGTCCATTGGTCCTCCGGGAAGACAACAATTTACAAAGTCAGAGGAAGGAGTGTCAATTTTCAGACCTGGAACAAAGCGAGCAAAATTGAAGATTTAACTTGGGGGTGTCAAATGTAAGACAATATTAACTAGCGGAAGTCGCGGTGCATCTTCTTAAAGAACTTCACTGAATTATTCGGTCCGCCCTGCCAGACATAGAATCCAATCGAAATAAATCCAATGAGCGCAAGAGTGAGAAAGGCCCCTGCGGTCTTCTTCTTCTTTTTAAGCCAGGTGAAATAAGCGAACTCAAGTCCAATGATGATGAACGGAACTCCCCACCAGGGAATGTGTCGGACGAGAAAATAAAATTCAACCATTGAGTTTATTCTAGAGGAATTCGGGCAAAAAAAAAGGGCCGCGAAAGCGGCCCCTTGAGAAAGGATTACTTCGTAATGACTTTCACCTGAAGTCTTGGCTCGCCGTCGACTCTGACGATCTTATCAACGAGCTTGCAGTTACCATTGAGGTAAAGCGTTGGGATTTTCAGAATGCGTGAAATGCCCATTTTACCGCAGTTAATTCCGTTGAGTGATACAACTTTATCAACCACAGTCATGCCGGCAACTTCCTCAGTCTGAGTCATGATCTCGCGCTCAGAAGTCATGCAGCTTCTGTGGTAGTAACCACCGCCGTATGGTCCGCCCCATGGGCCTCTTCCATATGGACCTGGGTAGTATCCGCCTGGGTAACCGATTGGGCCCATGCAAGTTACGACTGTCTCAGACGCAGTCATTGTCGCGTCTACAGTACCAGCAGCTTCGTTCACAACGAACTTTGATTCGATACGATCAGCACCGCGAAGGTCGCGAGCTGGGATGTCCATAACAACGACTTCAGCCGCGAAGACTGGAGCCGAGATAAGCAAAGCAAAGAAAAGCTTTTTCATAGTAATCTCCTGATTAAAAAATCAGGCCAGCTTATATCACCTCGCCTTCTACGAGAAAATACCGCCCTATCAAAATTTCAGGTAAAAAAAAGGGCCGCAAGTATGCGACCCTTCGAAGGTAGAGATTAAGAAAGACCAAGAACATTCCTTTGAGCTTATCCAACATATCAAAGCGCTCACAGGTGAACCCGTATTTAGACGTTCTGCCGAAGTGGCCATAGGCCGCTGTCTCGGAATAGATCGGACGAAGGAGGTCGAGGCGCTGGATGATCGCCTTAGGGCGCATGTCAAAGAGCTCATTGATGGCGTTGGTGAGTTTCTTCTCGTCAACTTTCGCAGTTCCGAAAGTGTCGATCAGAAGGGACATTGGTTTTGCAACACCGATTGCGTACGCAACCTGAACGAGGGCGCGATCAGCAAGACCAGCAGCTACCACGTTCTTAGCGATGTGGCGGGCAGCGTATGCAGCCGAGCGATCAACCTTCGATGGATCTTTACCGGAGAAAGCACCACCGCCGTGAGCTCCGTGACCACCGTATGTATCAACGATGATTTTGCGGCCAGTGAGACCGCAGTCGCCCATTGGCCCGCCGATAACAAAGCGGCCGGTTGGGTTGATGAAGTATTTTGTATTCTTATCGATGAGGTTTGCGGGAACGGTCTTCTTGATGACCTCTTCCATGATTCCTTCTTCGATCATTTTCTGAGTCATGCTCTCAGCGTGCTGAGTAGAAACGACGATCGCGTCGATGCGCGAGAGTTTTCCGTCGCGGTATTCAGCAGTGACTTGAGTCTTCCCGTCAGCGCGGAGGTCTTTCAGCGTTCCGTTGTGACGAACGTCTGCGAGTTTCTTGGCGAGTTTGTGAGAGAGATCGATCGTCATCGGCATATAC
>JBJMLZ010000239.1:0-5379 GCA_045805035.1 Bacteriovoracaceae bacterium | reverse complement strand
GAAGCGCTTCTTACAGAGGCCGAGCTTGATCAGATCAAATCACAGAAGACACAGATCAAGTTCTCTTTCCCGCAGAATCTTGCGATGTCACCGGATGATCTATATTTCAATCCACAAGAGATCGAAGATTTCCTTCGCAATGTTCATGCGCAATATCCTGACATCACCGAAATCAAGTCTATCGGCAAGTCACTCGAGGGTAGAGATATCTGGGCGATTAAAATTTCTGATAACGTTCGCGCAGATGAGATTGAACCTTCTATCCTGGTGAATGGTATGCACCACGCCCGCGAAGTGATGACTCCGGAAATTACCACCGACATGATTTCGTATCTCACTTCGAACTATGGAAAACTTCCTGAAGTCACGAAGTGGGTGAACGACAATGAAATCTGGGTTGTGCCGATGTTCAACGTCGACGGTAACAACAAGATGTGGACGGAAGACTCCATGTGGAGAAAAAATACGCGCGATGGTTTCGGAGTGGATCTGAACCGTAACTATCCTTATGGCTGGAATACCTGTAACGGTTCAAGCTCGAACACAGGTGCTCAGGACTATCGCGGAACTGCACCAGCTTCAGAACCTGAAACACAGGCAATGATGAAACTCGTTGAATCGATCAAACCGGTTTTCAACATCTCTTATCACTCTTATTCAGAAATCGTGATCTATCCGTATGGTTGTCGCCCGAACCGTACTCCAGCTGAAGAAGCAGTTGAGGCAGTTGGTACTGAGATCGCTAAGTTGATTGACTATAAGCCTGGAACGGCATGGGAGCTTCTCTATAATGCTGATGGTGGAGACATCGACTGGATGTACACAGCTCATCAGGTGATTCCGTTCGTGATTGAAGTGAACGGAACTTGGGATGGCTTTCATCCGAACTATAAAAAGATGCGCGATAAGACTGTCATGAGAAACCGTCCGGGCTGGCAGCATCTCTTTGAAAGACTGCAAGGACCTAGTATTCATGGTCAGGTTGCTAATCGCGCTTACAGCACGATTAAGATCATGAAGGCGGGAGATCCGAAAGCAATCCAAACCTACAAGATCAATCCTGATGGATCATTCTATGTCATCCTGAAGGCCGGCACTTATGATGTTTCATTCGAAGGCGCACAGACCAGAAGAATGGAAAATCTATCGATTCAGTCACGGCAAGTGATTACGCTCCAGTAAAAAATCAAAGGGCCCGAAAGGGCCCTTTTTTATTTGTACTCTTTTACTTCTTCGAGCTGTGCTTCGAACTCTTTTCTCAGCTCTTTGTAATCATCTTCGCGCACTTCCAGAAACATTTTCTTGGATGGATAGCAGGCAATCGCAATACCTTCGGAACATTTTCCGAGGCAGCCACTGCGAAACACGCGAACTTCTTTATGGGTTTCTTCTTTCGCCCATTTTTTTAACTTATCCGTAAGGTCTTTGGCACCCCGGTCAAAGCAGCACTCATCATCATCGCGTTTGTAATTGCAGATGTGGACTTCGACGAGAGACTTCATCTTTTCTGATTTCATGTATTCCCCTGAACGATGCGATCAAGCAGCGGTCCCTGGAGAGTCACTACGGATGACTTTGGAATTCCACCGTCGGGCCAGTGGCTCGTTGGTTTTTCGGGCGTGCCACCTTCGCCCGGGTGCTGGACCGAAAGAAAGAGTGTCTTATAGTCCGGCGAAAAACAAGGGCCGGTGAATTCCGCATCGGTCGGTGCCTGCGCCACGCGAATGACTTGTCCCGCCTGCTTACCGCTTCTTATAAAGACGAATAATCCGTTATTGCCAAATCCTTCATAGGGACCGATATGCATATCTTTATCTGCCATATCGCTGGTGAACCAGAGATTGCCTTTCGGATCAAAGACGAGATTATCCGGACATGCAATATGAGAATCCTTTCCGCCCGCAAAATATGTTTCGTGCTTGAAAGTGAGAGAAGCCTTGTCGTCTTCAACAATCTTCAGAATTTTTCCGTAATAGTTTCCCGCAGGCTTGTTGTTCGTGAGACTCACAAACACGTTTCCGGTCAGTGGGTCGAACTCAATATCTTCCGGACGATCAAGCGGAGTCGCACCGACCATTTTGGCAGCTTCACGCATATAGATCAGGACATCGGTCTGATCCTTGAAATTTTTCTTTAATTCGGGTTGCTCATCAATCTGCAGACTGATCCATTGGCCTTTCTCGAGATTGGCCACGTAGATCTTTCCTCTCTCGAGTGAATTATCTGAGTCAGAAATAAATTTATAGAGATGCTCATTGATTGTGTCGTCACCTGTGTAGGCAACGACTTTCCCGTTCTTGGCTTTGGTGACCGCCGCACATTCGTGCGCACATCTTCCCAGAGAGATGAGTTTTTTTGAATCTCCCGTTTCAGGATTCACTTCAACGATCCATCCGTAGTGCTCAGGTGCTCTTGGATAAAATTGATCCCATTTCATCCAGCTTTCCTGGATCTTCTTACCTTTGCGATCGCGATCACCCCAGAACATGTCGTAGTTTTCTTCAGCAGTAAGAATAGTTCCCCACGGAGTAAATCCGCCCGCGCAATTGGCACCGGTTCCGAGTCCAAAATTCTGACCGGCAATCGGCTTATCCCAGGCGAACGGAATTTTTGTATTCGCGTCGAGCCTGCGATTATATTTTGAGTTGGGAATCATTTCCCACTGACCATTTTTTCTCTGGATTTCAAACAGCGATCCACCCACTTCTTTCATCTCGAGATCGACGTTCTCTTTGGTGCGTGCTTCGCCGTTAATGTAACGTGAATCAACGTATTCGTGATTCACCCAAAGTATGGCGCGATCAGTAGCGAGCTTATGAAAAGCAATGTAGTCATTGTTGAATCCAAACTTCGTGCTCGATGTGAGTGGATCCCCCCACCGAATAAGCATTTTGTAATTCAACCCATCCGCCGTGAGAAGTTCATCACCCTTTCCCGGGGAAAGTGAGGGAAGAGGAGGAGATTTTTTGGCCTTCGCCAAAAGGTCAGAGGGAAGGGTGGCCATGATGCCAGAGGCACCGAGGAACTGGAGGAAGTCTCTTCTTTTCATAGCGAACATGATAACATATCAGGGCGTATGAAATACCAACTGCCACTCATTCTTTTTGATCCTGAATGCCCTCTTTGCACTCGATTCAAGCAGGGCCTGGAGCATCTGGATAAAAGTCTTCATTTTGAGTCTGCGCGAAATGATGAGGTTTATGCTGAGTTTCCTGAGCTATCGAGACAGGCTTGTCTTGAAAAAGTTCACATGATCACAAAAGAGATGAAGGTTCTTTCAGGTCAGGAAGTGGTGGATGAGCTTTTGAAAACTCTTCCCGGTGTCTCTAGACTCTCGTGGCTTCTCGATAATGAGCAGGGAAAAAAGGTAAAGGAGTTCTTCTACCAGAAAGTAGAAGAACTCAGAGACATTGTTAAAAAGAAGGATGAGGGGTGCGACCAGTGTCCGAGATCTTAGAAGAGTTTCGAAGCGATCTGCTGAATCGCCGTTGATTTCCCCATTGTATAAAAATGAAGACAAGGAACTTTTGCTTTCATGAGTTCCTGCGACTGAGCAATTGCCCATTCCACACCCACGTTTTTCACTTCATCATCATTTTTACATTTTTCAATTGCATCGATGAGATCATCCGGCATATCGATGAAGAAATTTCTCGGAAGGTTGAAGATCTGTGACTTCATCGTGATCGGCTTGATTCCGGGAATGATCGGAATGTTAATTCCTTCCGCACGACACTTCTCTACAAACTCAAAGAACTTTTTATTATCAAAGAACATCTGGGTCACTATGTAATCCGCGCCCTTCTCAATTTTCTGCTTGAGATATTTAAGATCGGTCTTGAGATTCGGAGCTTCGAAATGTTTCTCCGGATATCCAGCTACACCCACGCAGAATTTCGTCGGAGTTGGGTTCATCAGTTCATCCGAAAGATACTGGCCCTTGTTCATGTTGTTGATCTGACCCACGAGTTCATCAGCGAACTTGTGCCCGCCAGGAGTTGGCTCAAAGCTTTTCTGGCCTTTAATGCAATCGCCCCGAAGAGCGAGGACGTTATCGATGCCGAGGAAGTTCAGATCAATCAACGCGTATTCGGTTTCTTCCTTGGTAAATCCGCCGCAAATAATATGCGGGACAGTGTCGACCTTAAACTTATGCATAAGTGCCGCACAAATCGAAACTGTGCCTGGACGCTTTTTGATGGATTTCTGCTCAAGAAGACCATTGGGCATTTTCTTAAATACGAATTCTTCACGGTGATAAGTCACGTCGATGAACTTCGGCTTGAACTCCATCAAGGGATCGATGTTATCAAAAAGCTTGTTAATGCTTTCGCCGGTCGAAGGAGGAAGGATCTCAATCGAGAAAATCGTTTTCCCGTTGGCGTTTTTAATGTGATCAATAACCTTGGCCATAATTTCCTTTAAAAGAGATTCGCGGAGAGCCACTTCTCTATTTCTGTCACCGATACATCTTTTCTTCTGGCGTAGTCTTCCAGCTGGTCGCGGGCGATTTTACCGACGTTGAAATAGCGCGACTCCGGATGGGCAAAATACCAGCCAGAAACCGAAGAAGGAGGCACCATCGCCATGGAATGGGTAAGCGACACTCCAATATTTTTCTCGATATCAAGAAGCCTGAAAAGTGTTTTCTTCTCAAGATGGTCGGGACAAGCTGCGTAGCCAGGCGCCGGACGAATGCCCTGATATTTTTCCTTCACCAGATCTTCTTTTGAAAGTGTCTCAGTAGGGACGTAACCCCAGTATTCTTTTCTGACTTTCTCATGGAGATATTCGGCACAGGCCTCAGCAAGGCGATCGGCTAGCGCCTTCACCATGATGAGATTGTAATCGTCCTGATCCTTCTCAAATTTCTTTGAGAGTTCATCCAGACCGATTCCCGAAGTTACGCAGAAAGCACCCATGTAATCGGTTTTACCGGTTTCTTTTGGAGCAACGAAATCGGACAAAGCAGCGTTTGCCGAGGCAGCTTCTTCCATTTGTTTCTGTGCCCGAAGCATATGGAGAACAGCGAGCTTCTGAGCTGAGTTTTTCTTATGCGTATGGGAGCCGTGCTTTTCACACGACACTTCGACATTCTCAACTCCATAAAGCTCGATATCGTCACCCGTCGCGTTCGCCGGGAAAAGACCGAAGACAGCTTTTGCCTTCAGTGACTTGTTTTTCACAATGTCTTTCAGCAGCGCTTGAGCATCATCAAAAAGTTTCTTTGCTTCAGTTCCGTACGTCTGATCATCAAAGATCTTCGGATAAGTTCCGCGCAGACGCCAGGTCATGAAGAACGGAGTCCAGTCGATGTAGTTCACGAGTTCGGACACGGGAATATCATTCAATACCGTCACGCCAAGTCTCGCGGGTTTT
>JBJMLZ010000238.1:0-4582 GCA_045805035.1 Bacteriovoracaceae bacterium | reverse complement strand
GGATACGCTGAAAGGAAAAATGATCTCGGGCAAGGGAAGTGTTGCCGCTCGGATGGAAAATCTCCGGGACCTCAGTGCGAAGACCAGTAAGCAGCTGCAACTGGAAACTGAATGAAAGTTCTTTCGACGGATCGCCTGCATCTCAGATGGCTTGAGCATCAAGACAGTGACTTCATCCTCGAACTTTTGAATGACCGGACGTTTATCGATAACATTGCTGACCGAAACGTCAGAACGACGGAAGATGCGATCAAGTACATCGACAAAATCCGGGTCAACTATCTCAAGAATGGACTAGGTTTTTTTCTCGTCACTGATCACTCACAAAACAAGCTTGGAATCTGCGGCATCATTCAGCGGGAAAATCTTCCCGATCCGGATGTCGGTTTTGCTTTTCTGCCTCGATACACCGGTCAGGGGATCGCTTACGAGTCGGCGCGCGCGATCATGGACAAAGGTGTAAACGAGTGGAACATGAATAAAATCTGTGCCATCATTTCTTCCCATAACGAACGTTCCAAGCGGCTCGTTAAAAAACTCGGCCTCTCGTATGAGAAGATCGTCGAAATGACTCCCGGTGCTCCGGTTGAGCTCTTTGTATGGGAAAAAAAATGAGTAACTTCTCCCACAATCGCCTAATGGCGATTCTTAATCAGCAATCGATCGCCATCCAGATCTACGATAGAAGCGGAAAGTGCGTGGCAGTGAATCGCGCGTGGGAAGTCTTGTTTGACACCCGGATCACTGAGCTTGAAACATACAATGTCCTTCAAGACCCTCAGGTAAAAGACATCGGAGTCTATGATTGTTTTGTCAGGGCATTCGCGGGTGAGGAGATCCAGGTACCGGAAGCTTTTTACGATCCTAAGGCGAGTGGCAAGAATGGCCGTGGGCGGTGGTTAAAATCAGTTTTCTCTCCGGTGAAAGATGAAGAGGGTGTTGTCGTTGAAGTTGCCATTCTCTTCACCGATGTGACGGAACTGAAGCTAGCGCAGGAAGAGATTGCGCGTTCGCGCGACCACATGAAAAAAATCTTCGATCACATTCCTGACGGTATTGTCGTTCAGAATGAAAAGTTCCACATTATCTACGCCAATCCCGCCGCGATTAAAATTGCGGGTCTCAGGGACAACGACGAATGGGGAAATAAAACTCTCTTTGATCATTTCGAGATCATGAGAGAAGACGGGACTCCGCTGCCGCCGGAAGAGTTACCGTCGAGAAAACTTTTCCGTGGTGAAGAGGCTCCGGCGGAAATGGTGATGAGGTATCGTCACCACGTGACCCGGGAAGAAAGAGTCTCACTCGTGAGTGCACGGGTGATGTTTGATGATGTAGGCAAACCACATCAGGCAGTTGTGGTTTTCCGTGATATCTCTGAGAAGCTAAAAATCGAAATGCAGTTAAGAGATGCTCTCGCGGCAAAAGAACTTTTTTTCTCCGTCGCTTCCCACGAACTTCGAACTCCGATCACGGCGATGAAGCTCAACACTCAGCTTATGAACTTATCTTATCCGCACGTGTCGACAGAAGTCCTTTCCAAGATGGACCGCCAGTTGAACAAGCTCTCAAAGCTCGTGGATGAAATGCTCGATATTTCGCGTTTGTCCCGCGGCCGTCTTGAGCTGAATAAAAAAGAAATCAATCTCTCGCATCTCACTAGAGACGTACTTTTCGGAATGATGGATCAGCTGAAGATGGCATCGATGACGCTATCAATGAACATCAGTGAAAATGTCACCGGCCACTGGGACCCCGACCGATTAGAGCAGGTGGTGGAAAACCTCGTCACGAATGCCATTCGCTATGCGAGAAACCGTCCCCTCCATGTAAAAGTCATGATGGAAAATGATCGAGTGTTTCTTGAAGTTTGTGATCAGGGTCCCGGCATACCTGAAGAAGATCAGCTGAGGATCTTTAATCGTTTCGAACAGCTGCGCTCCTTTGGTGAAAGAGGTGGCATGGGACTCGGCCTTTACATCGTGAAAGAGATCATCACTTTGCACGGCGGAAATATCTCCGTATCCAATCTAAACACTGGAGGCGCGCGCTTTCTGATTGAACTGCCGCGTTCGTAATGGAGATAATGAAGTGACATCTTTCCACGGAGCGGAAACATGAAAAAATCATTCATTGTTCTCATTGTTTTTTTTCTCCAGAGTGCTTACGCCTATGACTTCCGCGTTTTAAGCTGGAACGTCTACATGCTCCCGCCGCCGATTAAAGACAGTCTTCAATTCAGTCGGATCAAGGCGATACCTGCCGCGCTTAAAAATACCAGTCACGATCTGATCTTCATGCAGGAAGCTTTCATGTCCATGTTGAGAAGCAAGGTAAAGTCTGCATTGAAAGTCACTCATCCTTATACTTATTATCTGAAGAATCCTTCTTTTCCTTTTCCAGTTGAAGGATCAGGTCTCTTTATCGTCAGCCGCTGGCCATTGAAACTTCTTGATCACGTTTATTTTAATACGTGCACCGATGCAGATTGCCTCGCCTCAAAAGGCTCTGCGCTTATTGAGATTACTCTTCCCGCTGGACAAAAAATTCAGGTCGCCAACACACATCTTCAGGCGGTGAGGACGGCGGGCCAGATCAGAATGAATCAGCTCGGACAGATTCATCGCATGCTCCTGAAGCATTTTAAAAAAGATATTCCGCAGTTTCTCATCGGGGATCTGAACATTGCTGACAGTGAGCCAGAATTCATGATGGGCCTTAATCTCATGGGGATGGATTTCACTCAGATTACGGGACCGATTCTCTGGACGTCAGGACGGAACAATCCTTGCTTTAAAGTGGGCGATAAACACGCGTGGATCGATCACATGTGGCATGACAATTATTCCGGGATCCGCTCGAATAATATGCAGGTGAGGATCATGGACTTCCCTTACCAGGGACAAAATTGTCCGTTGTCAGATCATCACGCAGTGGAGGCCGCTTTCCATTTTTAAATCGTGGGTGAGGCGCGGCCGTAATCAAAGCCCGGGCCATACACATCGGATTTATGGATGTCGCCGGTTCTCATCTGTTCTTCCTGTTGCTGTTGCTTGATGTGTTCATCCACCGGTTCTTTCTTTTTATGAGCAGAGCTACAACCAGCAATAATTGAAATGAGTGCTAACGCACTAATAAGCTTTCTCATCTTTCACCTCCCGGGAAAAGATGTTCTCTTTTATTCTGGCCCTCTCGCCCGGAAAGTTTATTTAAGTTCAACTTGAGAATGGAAGACGCCCGGGGCACAATAAAAGCATGATGAAAAAACTTTCGTTACTTTTCTTCCTCATGATTTTCACCGCCTGCAGTACTATCCGAATGCAGGTCAAGGCACCTTACAAAAGTAGTCAGGGGAACGGACACGTCACTTACGAAAGAAGTTATCCGGTTGGTGGAGGCATGCCTCTTTGGTGTGGCCTCACTGCGATTTTTTACGGTGGTGCCTGCTGGGCCTATCTCGGGATGCCGTTTGTGCCGATGGAAGAGCGGGCAGTGAAAGACGCGACTACAGTCGTGAATACAAAACTTGGTACGACCGATGCATTTCTGGATGGCCCGGTGGTGAAGCGTCTTTCTTGTGGAAGTGCGGACACCTACGTGTCGTATGACGAACCGAAGACAGATCCGATCAATCCTCCCGCGCAGTAATCAGAATCTTCTGGTCGCGATGAGGCCACTCGGTGACGGAAGCACCTGCCAGTCTGTTCTCAGCTCCGGATTTTTTTCACGCTGATCTTTTCCCATGCGCGTGGCCCATTTCCCGAACATGTAGCCCATGGCGATTCCCAGCGGATAATCACTCGCCCAATGCACTCCCAGATTTGTCATGCCGAACATGAGACCTGTGATCCACACAGCACCAATGGGAATGATGTATTTCCTCTGCTCAGGGTAGCGCTCGGATAGAATCGTGAACGTCGAGGTGGCAGTCATCACGTGGCCACTCGGCATGGCATCGTAGCTTGCGGTATGTGAATTATAATCCTGCGTGGAGGGAAAGAGGCGCCAGCTTCCGCGATGGCTCGTGCTCACTTCCGGACTTTCTCTTCCGATCGATCGCTTGAAGAGCTGATTGAAAATGGTGGAAGTGATCATCCCGTGCCAGATCATCATCCCGGTGTTGAAGTGATAGTTGTCTTCGGAAATTGCACCCGCGATGAGAAACCCTCCACCAATCGCAGCGTGAGTCCATCCGTCGCCAAGAAAATAAAGTCCCGAAGCTGTGTCCGTCGGAACCCTGAAAAGTTCGTAACCCTGGGCCTTCAGAATCGCCTTGGTGTTGTCATGGTTTCCGATGCCCCAATCACGGCCCTTCTTCTGCATCTCTTTATAAATTTCATCATCAAAGATGTAGAGCGCGTACGTTGAGCCAAGGATCACGCCCCACCAGGGAAGAGCTTCTTTGGAAAAACTTTCCTTGAACACACCGACCGAGGTGTCGGGAATTTCGGTGAAGAGTTGCTTCCACTGAAGACGTTCTTCGGCGAATACCAATGAAGGAAGCAGCAGTAACAAAAACAAAAATTTCATCAAAATTCCCGGTAGAGAGCAAGACCTGCGGTCTGCGAATCAAGAATAGGAG
>JBJMLZ010000237.1:0-4353 GCA_045805035.1 Bacteriovoracaceae bacterium | reverse complement strand
TGCCCGCGAAACTCAAGGCCCGGAAAAAATCGGAACGACCGGCAAGGGCATCGGCCCCGCTTACGAAGATAAAGTTTCCCGTCGCGCGATCAAAGTAAAAGATCTTCTCGATAAAGATACACTCATTCGGCGTCTCTCGACCGGCTACGCGGAGAAAGCGATTCTCTTCAAGAATCTATATCAGATCGACTTCCCGACGATTGTAGAAGAAGTGGAGCGCCTCTACGGTTACGGCCAGCGCATGAAGGATTACGTCGCGGATACTTTCGGTCTCATCGACGATGCTCTCGCTAAAGGCAAGCGCGTGCTTTACGAAGGCGCACAGGGCATTCTTCTCGATATCGATTACGGAACTTATCCGTTCGTGACTTCTTCCTCGACAGCGGCCCCTGGCATTTTCACTGGCGCCGGTGTTCCTGGTAAAAAACTCGAAGAAGTGATTGGTGTCGCGAAGGCCTATACCACCCGCGTGGGCGAAGGACCTTTCCCGACTGAACTCTTTGATGATCTCGGATCTTTCATTCAGACCAAAGGAAATGAATTCGGAGCAACCACCGGCCGCAAGCGCCGTTGTGGGTGGCTTGATATTCCTCTTCTTCGTTATTCCGTGAAATGTTCTCAGCTAACTTCGATTGCGCTCACGAAACTCGATATCCTCTCTGATCTTCCGACTCTGAAGATCTGCTACGCTTACGAAGTGAACGGCAAAATCGTCGACTGCGCTTATCCGGGAATCAATCTTTACGGAGCAAAACCGCTCTACAAAGATTTCAAACCATTCAAAGATGCATTCACTGGCGACAAAGCTTCTCCGGAACTTGAGGCCTACATGAGTTTCATCCAGGATTCACTCGGAATTCCGGTGAAGATCTATGCCTACGGCCCGGATAGAAATCAGGTCGTATTCCGTGAGAACTTATTTAAGTAGAGAGCAATTTCTCCTTTAGAAATTTCCGAAATGCCGCATAATAGTGCCTCACATGGCACTGCGATTTTTTCTCATTTTCATTCTCAGTCTGAATGTTTTTGCCGACGACTGCGACCCCGTCAATCTCATCACCGAGACAAATTCTCCGTTTCAAAAAATCCCCGTCTACAACCAGGGCGCTTTGAATATCTGCTACGCTTACTCCGCTGCTCAGATTCTTGATTGGTACCAGATGAAAAACGGCGCCACAAAAAGAACTGTTCATCCCGCATGGGCGGCACTTCAGTATGCTTTGAAGAGAAACAAGGACAAGCTTGAGATCGGTCATCCGAAAGAAGCAATGGAAAGTGTCCGCACATCTTTCAATTGCGACTACGATGCGGTCGAGAGTGCGCTGAAAGAACTTTCTCCGACTGAATCCAACGTCCTTGTCGCCATTGAACGTGGTACTTTCCGTTCACCTGCCTCTCATACTCCGGTAGAAATTTTGAGACAGGCCCTGGAGAAAAATTGTTCTCCGGATAAACGCACGTTCGTCATGGTGCCCGAAGTGGAGCGCCTCAATTACCGGACTCTCAACGATGATGA
Organism: Bacteriovoracaceae bacterium; assembly: GCA_045805035.1. GTDB lineage: Bacteria > Bdellovibrionota > Bacteriovoracia > Bacteriovoracales > Bacteriovoracaceae > Peredibacter. Next base: position 2,837 of record JBJMLZ010000237.1, on the reverse strand, counting down.
AGCGTACGAAAAATTTCTCTCCACAAAATTTTCTTCTGCTCCTTCGCCAGTCTCGATCGCTTACTGCGCAAATGTCTGGAAGACTCCGGAGTTTGACGGCATCGACGTGAATGTCATGGGCCAGAGAGACGTAGTGAAAAAGGGCTGCGAGTACCACGAGTCACTCATCGTGGGTCAAAAGATGCTCGGCAATTCCTGCCACTTCCTCGTGCGCAACACCTGGGGCGATCGCTGGACCTCCTATAACAAAAACTACTCCTGCGTTTGCCGTGACAACACCACCGGCGCATTCGTTGACGATTGCCGTCCGGAGACCCATAGAAACGACCGCTATTCTGTTGAAGGTTGTTGGCTCCGAAGCTCTGACCTCGCCCGCAACATCGGCCAGCTCACCTACGTGAAATAACTGCCTCTCGAAAGTTTTCATTCTGAGCGGGATAATGAGAGGGATGAAGTTCGCCTTCGTTCTCCTCATTCTCACCAATGTTGCCTTCGCTGCCTGCGAAGACTACACCCGCTTTGGCGTGCCCCAGAAAATCTGCTGGAAAAATGAACTCCGTGCTTTCGTGAACGAGAAGTGCGAGAAAGAGTGCCAGGCGACAAAGTTTTTGAAAGAGAAGCACCCGGTTCCGAAGCTTCCACTCACCGGTGGTAAAAACCCTGCCTCCGCCAAATGTTTGTATCTCGGAATTAAAGTGGTCGTGCTGAAAGATCCGCGCGGTGGAGAGCAAAGCTTCTGCGAATTCAGCGATGGCTCACTCGTTGACTCCAACGCGGTCGAGAGGAGCACACGATGATGTTGTTTCTCCTTCTTCTTGTCCCGCTCTTTTCATTCGGAGAGACTTGCGGATCAATTAACTATCTCACTGCTAAAGATTCTCCCTTTGAAAAAATTCCGGTGATCGATCAGGATGGTGCGGGCATTTGTTACGCCGTCACTGCTTCTCAGCTCATGAACTATCACCTGATCAAAACCAAGCAGGCGACAACTCCTCTGGTTCATCCGGCATGGGCAGCTTTGAAATCGAGTCGCAAAGTTCTCGAAGGTGGTTTTGAAGAAGACGCTGTGAACATGACGGAGACGGCGGGGATCTGCGAATTCTCGAAAGTGGAAGATGCGCTCAATGCTTTTGGAAACAATTCCGGACTCACAGGAAATGCGCTCGTAGGATTTCTTGAAACCTATGCGATTGAAATCAACAAGGCCTCAAACAAAAGTTCCGAAGAACATCTCGAACATGCTTATTATGCCGCTCAGGATGTCGCCTCACCTTTTTGTTCGGAAGATATCATCTGGGAAAAGATTCACCCTGAACTCGCCTCACTGAATGGCACTTCGGTACAAATCTTCAGTAAACTCTTTGCAGACCAATGTGCCTCCGCGAATCTTCGTCATCCGAAAATTCCCCGTGCCACGACTCAGATTGTGCAGACCGATCAGGACGCTCCTGAAAAACTCGCACTTGTACGCAATGGCCCAATCGCGATCGGTTACTGCGCCAGTGCCTGGGATAATTCAGGATACGAAGGTCAACCGAGCCCGCGAAATCCCAAGGAAGCAGATAAGAATTGCGGCGATCACTCTTCCCTTGTGGTGGGGAGAAAGATGATCGACAACAAATGCAATTACCTCGTGAGAAACAGTTACGGCACCGGTTGGGGAAGCTGGAATGAAAACCGCAAATGCATTTGTCGTCACAAAGTGACGCGCGAGTGGGTGGATGAATGTACTGTTGATAAACAGAGCCCTGAAGATTACACCGTGGAAGCTTGTTACATGGGGAAAACTCAGCTTGAAAGAAACCTCACTACGGTGACGACTCTATGAAATATTTTTTTCTTCTCATCCTTCTTCCCATTCTTTCTTTCGCGCAGGACTGCTCGACCATCAATTATCTTACTGAGGCCAATTCTCCTTTTGAGAAAATTCCGGTCGCAGACCAGGACGGCACCGGCATCTGTTATGCCTACTCTTCTTCTCAGCTCATGGACTACTATCTGATCAAATCCGGACAGACGCAGACTCAATCCATGCATCCGGCGTGGACTGCCACCAAAAGTAGCGCCAGCGAACTTCGTTCAGGAAGCGAAGACCTTTCGATCAACGCCGTGAGAGCGGCAGGAAGCTGCAACTATCAGGACGTGGAAAACGCTCTCGATACATTCGGAGCATTCGCTTCTGTTTCCGGATCACAGCTCGTGAATTTCATCGAGAACTATGCGGTTGCTCTTGGCAAAGGTCAGGATCGCGGGGCCGCGTTCTACACCGCGGTTAACACTACCGCTCCTTATTGTGCCAAGGACACCATGTGGGACATGCTCCTTCCCGATATCTCACCACTGGCGGGAACATCAGTGGAAATGTTCACGCGCATTCTCGGAGACTCGTGCAAGAGCTCGCAGCTTCGTCACTTCAATATTCCCGCTCCAGTTCGCACCGTGATCAGAGATGATGCTCTCGCCGCACCCACAATCAACTCCCTGCTTGAGCGCGGGCCGATGACAATGGGTTACTGCTCACAGATCTGGTATGACAATAGAACCTACGATGGATTTGACCGGAACTCCTACACTGCTATTCCTGGTTGCAGACCGCACTCTTCACTCATTGTCGGAAGAAAAATGATCGGAGGAAGTTGTCACTCGCTCGTGAGAAATTCCTGGGGCACCGGCTGGGGCGCCTGGAATGAAGATCACCTTTGTATCTGCCGTGACAAACGTACGCGTGAATGGGTTGATCAATGTAATCCCCGCCTGCACAGTTCGGACAGATATACCGTTGAGGCCTGCTACATCGATCAGGCAACACTTTCGGTTAACGTCTTTGATGTGACTCA
>JBJMLZ010000236.1:0-3964 GCA_045805035.1 Bacteriovoracaceae bacterium | reverse complement strand
CGATTAGGGTTGCTTGTCTGACGGATTCTTCCGCACGTTCAGAAGCTCATCAACTTCTTCCACGTCAAACTCAGTGAGTCCGTATGGATTGTCTTTACTGTTGAGGTCTTCATCAATGTAGCGCTTGCCGAGATTATCTTCAATCTCATCAAGATTATCCTGCTGAGTATTCCCACGTTTCTTCTCGATCTCATCAAGGCTTTCACCTTCAAGGAGTTTATCTTCGTCGAGCTTCGAGTCGTTCAGGATTTTTTCCGCTGACTCGATCTCACTCTCAAGGCGTTCAAGTGCTTTCAGATCACGCTCAGAATCCTTGATCACAGATTTTTCGCGCTCCTGTCTTTCGAGCTCTGCGAGTTCATCTTCGGTGAGCTGGATCTTATCCGCTTCTTTCAGGAGATCTTCGTTGAGATTATCCACGTTGAGCTCAACATCAAGTTCCTCAAGATCCTTGTCACCCAGGATTTTCTTATCGCTTGAAGTCTTCGCCTCTTCCGCACGAAGTTCGCGCATGTGCGCCTCTTTCGTCTTCGTCATGGCAATGTCGCCAGGATAGAAATCACGAATCGTCTTCGTCACGAGTGCAGTGGCAAAATTGTCTGTGAGAGTAATGACGGTCAGCTCGCCCATTTTGTAGGTCGGTTGGTCGGTGATGTTTTTCAGGATGGCGCGGTCTTTGAAACCATAGGCCTCAAAGACGTTTCCAAGCTCAACTCCATCGGCGCGGCCGCGATCAAGATAAATAACGTCACCCATGGCGAGTAAAGTTTTTCTTTTTTCTACGGAACCCATAATCGCCGCTTCAACGAGACGTGAATTGTAAGTACGGGTGATGCGTTCAATCTTCGGAGTATATACTGTGATGCGATCGCCACGTTGAGGTGTGCCCATGACTTCGAGGAACTCGATTTCCCACTTATCACGAATCTTTCTGATGAGCTTGATGTGCGCAATGATCGTGTACTTGAAGCCCTCGCGATCAGAGTTGGCCTGAGTGACTTTTCCTCCTGCACTATAGATGGAAAATTTGTCACCCGCATGAGCATTGATCGTTTCATCAAACTTCACGAAAGCATGCATGGTCTTCCCAAAGAAAACGTTTTCATCCGGGCCGTTGGTGATTGAACCGAAATCCTGCACGATGTTCGTGGAGAGGAACGTGGAAAGGAAGAATCCTTCCTTGAACGAATAAAAAATCCGTGAGCCTCTATCAAAGCCGTCTTTATCGTAGTTTTTTGGAGGAGCGATCACTTCGAAGTCACTCTTTGGAGGATCGTAGTTTTCGTATTCCTTGTTCAGCGCTGCCTCACCGGCGCGCTTGAGATCATCCATGGTTTCTTCAGAAGCATACTGGAAATAGATCCCCTGGTTTTCGAGGTCTTTCTTTTCCTTGAGCCAGTTCGGTTCGGCATCCTCACCGAAGTTTCTGAGGTCATTTCCGTCTCTCGGAATCATCGCAAGACCCGGCTCCGACGAAAGTTCTTCTTTGGTGAACTCACCAAGCTTCACTTCCGGTGCCTGGTTTGAACTGCCGGTGGAGAATGAGAGGAGCATTCCCGGCTCAATGAAGTGCGGGTTGGTAATGAATGAGTTCAATGACCAGATCTTCGGATAAAAATATCCGGATCCGAAAAGTTTCTTCGAAATTTTGAAAAGCCAGTCATCTTTCACAACCGTATAGGAATCACGCTTGGCCGCAGTGGCGAGCTCGTTCCATTCATTATCTGAAATCTGCCCCTGGATGTTTCTCGCCATCGCAAGGAGCTCTCGCTCTTCCGTACCGACGTCAAACACCGCAGGCTCTTCTGTCTTCACTTCAGGTTTTTTCTCTGCGGTCTTCGCAGCTTTCTTCACCGGAGCTTTCTTTTCTTTCACCGGCTCTGCTTCAGTCGCAGGAATGAATTCGCCTTCATCAGCAAGGTCAGTCTTGAGTGATTCAAGCTCATCGTCTGCTTTCGGTTCTACTCTTTTCCGGTACAGGTTATCCGGGGCCTTGGCGGCAGTCGAATCCGGTAGTGGTTCAAGTGTGTCGATGTCATCCGCTTTCACGGTCTCGGTCACCGGTTCGGACTTCGGCTCTTCGAGATCATCGATATTCACAGTGTCGGAAAGAGGCTCATCCGGAACTTCTTTCGGAGCGATTGCCTTATCTTCGTTTGTCATCGGCGCTTCGGCCTTCGCTTCCGGTGCAGATTTCGTATCATCCTGCAGGAGCGTCTCAAGATCAGCATCACTCAGGTCATCCTGAGTGTGAGCAGCGCCAGCTCCAAGGAGCAACGCTATCAGCACGATCTTGTGATAATCAATCTTCAACTTCAATCCTTACTGGACTTCAAACACATCATTCAGCATTGAATGATATTGTTCTTTCTTCGCGGTGAGACCGAGCTTAGTCGCGCAGGCCTCCGCGTATCTCAGAGAATCAATCACGACTCCCGAGTCAGAGTGCTTGGTAATAATGTCTTCAAAAACCTGAAGAGCGAGATCGTACTGCTGGCGTGAAAGGAGAAGTTCTCCTACCTGAAGCTTCGCGCGAACTTGAACTGCAGGAGCGCCCTTCGCCTCAAGTTCCTGGAAAATTTTTGTCGCTTCACCTGGATTAGATTCTTTCATCGCAAGACCGCGACGATAAAGTTCAAGCTGCGATTCGACATCATCCGGAACTGCAACGACTGCAACTGTTGCGGCCCCTGCAGTTGCTGCTGCTGCCGCAGTCGGTGCTCCCATGGGAGTTCCCGCAGGATCATTCGGTCCGAGATTTACAGTTTCTGTATCTGCATTCGGAGAAGTGCGCGCGAAATTATTTTCAGTCTGCGTGTTGTTGATTTCATCAACGAGAGACTTCTCTGGTTTTCCATCTTTCAGCGACTCATATTTCTTTGTGAGTTCTTCGTATTTTACGAGGAGCTGATCATACTGTTCGCGAGGAACAGTCTTCGAACGTGCGTGTTCTTTTTTTGCTTGTTTTGCGTCGTCTTCAACGAGTGAACGCTCGAGGCTGCGATACCATGAACAAGAACTGGCGAGCAGTAATAGAGTAATCGCGGCCGGGAAAGTTTGCTTCAAGGCGTCCTCCATGACGTAACTTCTTAAATTTTTTGACTTTCGCTCTCTTTCATTTTAAATCACAAATTATCTTAGTCAAGGAAAGTATGCCGCACACCTATCAGCAGACAAAAGAGCTCTACTATACCCGCCTGCGTGTCCCCAAAGACGATGCGTATTTTGTGTATTTCACCTTCGAGTCCAACGAAGGCCTTTGTTTTTATTCGACTGTAGATGAATCTCTGCGGGGGCAGTATAGGGACATCGATGTGAAGTGTCCGATCGAACTGAGAGAGACTCTTGTCTCTCTCATCAATCGAATGAAGTCTGAATTTCGGCTGGACGTAATTTCGGAAGAGATTATTTCCGATTCTTGAAGAAATCTACGATCGTTTCGTGGTGATGAGCGGTGTCCACTTTGTGGAGAATGCTCGCGATCTTCCCTTCCCGATCAATAAAAAAACTCTGACGAAGAATTCCGTCAAATTCTCTGCCCATGAATTTCTTCGGGCCCCACGAACGGTAAGCATTGATCACAGTTTTATCCGGATCAGAAAGCAGAGTGAAATTCAGCTCTTTTTTCTCCTGAAATTTTTTGAGTTTATCCGGCGAATCGGCGCTGATTCCGAGAACAACGACATCAAGTTCCGCGAGCTCTTTCCAGACATCGCGGATGCCACAGGCCTGCACCGTACATCCTGGAGTGAGTGCCTTCGGATAAAAATAAACCACCACGTTTCTGCCGCGGAAGTCAGAGAGTGAGACCTCTTTTCCATTCTGGTCTTTCAAGGTAAATCCTGGGGCCTGATCCCCTACACGAAGAGATTCGCCTTTGATCACCGCTGCTGATTCTTTCTTTTTAGCGGGAGCTTTTTTTACCGTCGTTTTTTTTGTCGCGACTTTTTTTGTCACCGCTTTT
>JBJMLZ010000235.1:0-4985 GCA_045805035.1 Bacteriovoracaceae bacterium | reverse complement strand
GGCATTTCCAAAAATACTCCGGACTTTTACAAGCTACGTCCGTTTCATCAGGGCTTTTACCGGATCGCAATCCAGAAAAAAACTCCGGTGCTTCCCGTGTGTGTGATCGGCGCGGAGGAAATGTTTCCCTTTGTCTTTCACTCGAAAAAAATCGCGGAAATGCTTCACGTTCCCGCTCTGCCATTAACTGCAAACTTTTTTCCGCTTCCTTCTCCGATCGATATCTATATCGGTGAAGAGATTTCGATCCCTTCTCACTTTGAAGAAGAGACGCCCGAAAAAGAAGTAAAAGAAAATGTTTTCCACATCGAGAACACCATCCGCCGGATGATTGTTCATGGCCTCAAGAATCGCCGGCCGTTCTTTGATCATCTCCGGAAGCCGATCTCCAAATACGTGATCCGCGAGTTCCGGACAAAAGGTAACACGTGAGCGAGACGAAGAAGATTCTTCTCATCGGGATCGCGGGTGGACTTGCGCAGATGACCGCGCGTCTGATTCTCACTGAACATCCTGACTGGGAAATTATTGGCGTGGATTCGCGCGACGTCTCGCGGGTGCCGCAACTCAAGGGTCTCACTCCGATGGAGATCAAATATTCGCGCGGAAACTTTGAAAACCTCTTCCGCACGTATGAGTTTGATGTCGTCTATCACCTCGGCCGCATCAGTCACTCTTCTAACTCCGATAATGTTCTCGCGAAGAGAATTGATCTTTCCGTCATGGGGACCAATCGTATTCTGGAATTGTGTGAACGCTCAGGCGTGAAGAAAGTCGTGATTCTCTCAACATTTCATGTGTACGGCGCATATCCGGATAACTCGATCTTCCTTAAGGAAGATGCACCTCTGCGCGCTTCGATGAAGCATCCTGAGCTTCGTGATGTGGTTGAGATGGACCAGATCTGCACAAGCTGGATGTGGAAAAACCAGAATGATATTTCCACGGTCGTGCTTCGTCCGTGTAACATCGTCGGCACTCTCATTCAGAATGCGATGACGAGATTTCTCGCAGGACCTGTTGCTCTCCGGCCGATTGATTACAATCCCTTCTTCCAGTTCATTCACGAGTTCGATATGGCACAGATTCTTTACAAGGCACTCGAGAATCTTCCGACCGGCACTTATAATGTCGCTGGTGATGAATACATTTCCTTCCGTGATGCTTTGGATGTGGTCGGGACAAAAGGCGTGCCATTTCCGATGATGCTGGGTGCGCCCCTGAACAACATTGTGAAGAAGATTCACATTGATGTTCCGGATTATCTCATCGACTACCTGAAGTTCTCCTGTCTCATCTCAAACTCTGAATTGAAGAAGCACCTCGGTGCGAACTTCCTGCGCTTCTCCATCAAAGAAGCGCTGGAGCTCATCAAGCTGCGCTAGCCTCAGGCAAAATGACTTCATTCTGATCTTTCCCTAGGCTTTGCCGAAGGAGAAACTCATGAAGTCCCCTCTCCCGTGGCTCCGCGCTCACAAAGCGATCGCTGGCCTGCTTCTTCTCATTTTCATTGCCGTTCCTGTCGTGGTCACAAGACTTACGAAGTCCGACGAGGGCACACTCACGCCACCCCTTCAACGAGGCAACATTGTTGAAGGCGTTTATGGTATCGGGACCGTCATCGCCAATCAGAGCTTTCAGGTTCATGTCGGTGTGACCAACATTGTTCGTGATATTTTTGTGAAGGAAGGAGATTCGGTCAAAAAAAACCAACCTCTCATTTCACTGGATGGTTCACTTGTCCGCGCCCCGTTTGATGGAGTCATCACTTCGCTTCCCTCAAAAGTCGGTGAAGTAGTTTTTATTCAGTCGAATATTCTTACTCTCACTAATCTCCTTGATCGCTTTCTCGTGGTTTCGCTCGAGCAGGAAGGTGCTATTCGCGTGAAGCGCGGACAGAAGGCGCGACTTAGCTTTGAGAGCATTCGGGAAACGACTTACGACGGTACCGTGCAATCGGTGTACGCCCAGGGAGGAAATTTTCTCGCCAGGATCGACATCGCTGGTCTTCCTCCCCAAATTCTTCCGGGGATGACCGCCGATGTGGCGATCGGAATCTCCGAGCACAAAAATGTTCTTCTTGCACCGACCTCCGCCCTTGAAGCAGGAGTTGTTTATCTGAAAGAGAAACTCGGAACGAAAAAAATTCCGGTGAAGGTCGGCATTACCGACGGAATCATGGCCGAGATTATTTCAGGAGACTTGAAGGCCGGAGACCAGCTTCTCATCCGGAAAAAGGTAGAACCCTGATGCTCTTTCTCGCACTGAAATATCTTTTTTCCCGGCGACGTCAGACCATTCTCACTCTTCTCGGGATCTACTTCGGCACGACCGCTTATGTGACGATCAACAGTTTTTTTCTGGGATTTCGGGAATACCTCATCGATCAGCTGGTGAATAATAGTGCCCACATTCACATTCAGGCGCGGGAAGATTTCATCACAGAGCACATGCTCGATCGATCTTTCTTTGGTGATCAGGTGAAGCACGTTTTCTGGAAGTCCCCTCCTTCGGGAAGAAAGGACAACGATCTGGTTGAGAATCCTTTGAAGTGGTACCGGCGCCTGAAAGAAGATCCGCGGGTCGAAGCTTTCTCGCCGCAACTGACGGCGCCGGTAATTCTCACGAAGAATACGGCGAAAGTAACGACGACTTTGGTTGGTTGCGATCCCGAGGGACAGCAGAAAATTTCCACTATCAAGAATTACATCATTGAAGGAAGGTTCAGTGATCTTGCCACCGGAGGCAATCGCATCGTCATTGGATCTGAACTTCAGAAAAAGCTTGGCGTGAGAGTTTCGCAAAGTCTTTTTGCTTCACTTTCCCTCGGTACCCCCACTCCTTTTAAAGTCGTCGGTGTTTTCAAAACCGGGAATCTCGTGAGTGATACCATGGCGTATGCTGCGCTTTCCGATGTTCAGCGAATCAATCTCACTCCCAACAAGGTGAATGAGATCGGCGTGCGCTTAAAGGACTTTTCGCAGGCAAAAGCGATTGCGGATACGTGGTCGAGGTATTCTCCGGAAAAGATCGAGAGCTGGGATGAGCAGAACGCGAGTTTCTTCAACGTCTTTAAGATTCAGGATGCCGTTCGTTACCTCACGGTGGTGATCATCATGATTGTGGCAGGCTTTGGGATCTACAACGTGCTTACCATGACGGTCATGCAGAAAAGAAAGGATGTGGCGATTCTACGCTCGCTTGGCTTTGACAATAAGGACATCGTTTTTCTTTTTTACTCGCAGGGACTCATCCTCGGAGTGGTGGGCGCTATCCTCGGTCTTATCTCGGGATATTTTTTCTGTCTCTTTCTTCAGACCGTGCACTTTGGTGGTGGCCCGATGGGAGGAAGCGGAACACTCCAGGTCTATATGGCGCCCTACATTTACGTCATGGCGTTTATCTTCGCTTTAGTCGCCACGTCGATTGCAAGCATTCTTCCTGCTCATTCAGCAGGTAAACTCACTCCGATTGAGATCATACGTTCAGGAGCGGAGTAACATGGGACTCGTGGCAAAAGACGTGAACAAAGTCATCGGTGACCCGCCGACACAGATCCTGAAAGAAATAACTCTTGAGATTAAGGACAAAGAATTCGTGGCACTCACCGGAAAGTCCGGCTCAGGGAAAAGCACGCTTCTTTACCTTCTCTCCACGCTTGATTCGGTCTCCAGTGGTGAAATCGAAATCTCAGGAAAACAAGTTCAGATGATGGAAGAAAAAGAGCTCTACCGCTTTCGCAACGAAACGATGGGATTTGTTTTTCAGTTTCACTTTCTTATTTCAGAGCTGACTGCACTTGAGAATGTGCTTCTTCCTGCTCGCAAGATGAAGCGTGAAAAAGAGCTTGAAGACTTTGCGAAAAAACTCCTGGTGGAAGTGGGACTCGATCAGAAATTTGACCGGCTTCCGCGACATCTCTCCGGAGGTGAACAACAACGCGTGGCCATCGCGCGTGCACTCGTAATGGAACCAAAAATTCTTTTTGCAGACGAGCCGACCGGCTCACTCGATTCGGCTTCGGCAGATCTGGTGATGGACATTCTCCATCGCGCGAACCGTGAATTCGGAACAACAGTGGTCCTCGTCACTCACGATCCGGATTTTGCCAAACAAACTCAGCGCCAGATCCATCTCGTCGACGGAAAAATCACCAGCTAGAAGATTTCTCCGCCTGCTTCACTCGGATATCTTCCTTCAAGTAAAAGCGCCATTTTCTCGATCAGTACATCATGGCGAGAGAGTGGGTTTTCGGCAGAAAACAAGACCTCATGTTGTTCACAGTTCCGGTTCTACTGGCGGTGATTTGTAATGCCTTCTTGGATCAAAGTAGTGCTCATTGGACAAACCTTCTCCTCATCGCCAACTACTTCATCAGCCTTCCTCATGTTTATCTCACCTACTGGCACGCTTACGGTTACAAGGCGACGAGGAAAGAACATCTCACCTGGCTGATTTTTATTCCCACTTTTTTTCTGGTCGTAAACGCCTGCCTTTTTCTTTCGATGGAAAGAGGAATGCTCACACTGATTCTCGCTCATTTCAATGCCTGGCATTTCTTGAAGCAGCAGCAGGCGTGGTTTCATCTTGCTAACGGAAAAGTTTCCGGTGTCATGAAGGCCTTATCCAAAAACGCCATCATCGGTGTGACCGCAGGTTTTTTTCTCGCCTCACTTTGCGAAGGACATGAACGCGCCTGGTTTCTTGGCGGAGATCTCCTGGTACTTCCGGCCTGGGCGCATGTCCCGTTTCTGATTTGGGGATATTTCTCCGCTGCTACATACGTCGTGTCCCAGACCTATCTGTGGAAAAAAAATAAACGAACCAATTGGGCCGCACACAATTCTTTTTTTGTTGCGGCGGCAACCTGGTGGATCATCCGACTAGGTCCCGCCACCGCAAGCAGCGGGCTTCTCACTCACGCGAGCCACGGCCTTCCCTACCTTTTCCTTGGTTACAGATACATGAAGTCTAAGAGTGCAGCG
>JBJMLZ010000234.1:0-4392 GCA_045805035.1 Bacteriovoracaceae bacterium | reverse complement strand
AAGGTGGGATCGAACAGCTCGTGAAGCAAAATTTCCCTGACATCGTTGAAGTCGTGGACGTAACCGATCACCAGACCGGAACAAATCCCTACATGTAGTTTTTTGGCTCGCGGATAACGTTCAGTCTCGTTCTCACCTGCTCCACTCTTCCCATGTCCAGCTCAGCATAGATGATTCCCTCACCTTCGCCGGCGTCAGCGATCACTTCTCCCCATGGATCGACAATCAATGAGTGACCGAAGGTTGTCATGCGCTCATTGTGTTTGCCCCATTGAGCGGCGGCCACCACGTAGCTTTGATTTTCAATCGCGCGTGCGCGCACGAGTGTATGCCAGTGCGCTTTGCCGGTGGGAACCGTGAACGCGGATGAAATGGAAAGAAGATTGGCGCCTTTGGCGGAATAACTTCGGAAGAGTTCCGGGAAACGGAGATCAAAACAAATGGAAAGTCCCAGGACCCAGTCACCGATGTGGACCATCTGCGCGGATGTGCCCGGAGTGTAAACGTGGCCTTCGTTGATGACGGTATTACTTGGGTGCTTCGAGAGATCGCACGAGAAAAGATTCATCTTATCGTAAAGCGCGATTTCTTTTCCGGAGGGATCAAAGTTGTAAGCACGATTCATCACTTTGCCATTCACCAGAGTCGCAGCAGACCCACCGAGGACATACATTTTGTAATCGGTCGCAAGTTTCCGGATAGCTTCGTAGTGTTCGTTATGGCCTTCGACCAGATACGGCGTCGGTTTTGTTCCGTCCGACATGGAGTAAAAAACCTCAGGAAGAAACACGGCAGTTGTTCCCTTAGCGCGGGCCTCGTCCATAAATTTTCTGATTGTTTTCAGGTTGGCCGCCGGATCTAGCACCGACTGAAGCTGAATTGCCGCAATTTTCATACGTCCTCCGTTTACCATTCCACAGGGTAGTTATAAGATCATTAGGTCATGCTGAAAACCCTCATCACTACCTTTTTAAAATTATTGGTCGCGTTCGCGCTCCTTTACTGGCTGCTCCAGTCAGGAAAGCTTGATCTCAAGCTCCTGAAAGAGCTGGGGAGCAATAGTGTTGGCGTTTTTATCGCAGTGACACTGGGAATTTTGAATCTTGTTTTCATCTCTCTTCGCTGGAGAGGAATCCTTGAAGCAAGAAATTCGGTTCACATTCCTCTCAAAGGTCTCATTCGCGCTAACTGGATCGGACAATTTTTTTCGAGCGTCCTTCCGGGAAGTGTGACCGGCGACTTCGTAAAAATTCTTTACGTGCAGGAATACGATCCGAAATTCTCGAAAAAGTTTGTCTTCGTTTCCATTCTCATTGACCGCGTGATGGGTCTTTGCGGGCTCATTCTTCTCGTGGGAATTTCTTCGGGAGTTTTTCAGAAGCACATTCTGGAGAATGCGCCGGCGATGAAACCTTTACTCATGATCAATTACGCGCTCACCTTAGCGGTGATCATTGGATTTCTGGTGTTCATTTTCTTTGATCGCCATGTGCACAGAATCTTCACTGCCGCGGAGAAAATTTTTCTCCCTACCATCTGGCAGAAGTTCGGTGACCTCTGGAATGATCTGGTGATGATCAAAGTGCAGATGCTGAAGGCGATCGGCATTTCCCTTCTGGTTCAGCTCTCGACCGTCATTGTTTTCTGGTCGCTGATTTATCCCTTCACCGCCGGAAAAATGGATTTTGTTCAGGCGCTTACTTTTATTCCGCTTGGCCATATCATGCTCGCCCTTCCGATTGCTCCGTCGGGCCTTGGTGTAGGCCACGCGATCTTCCAGAAACTCTTTGAATTCTCGGGCATCTCCAACGGTGCTTCACTCTTTAATCTCTACTTTGTGGTCATGCTCTGTCTGAACCTTATCGGCGTGATTCCGTATCTGATGTCACGGAAGAAGAAAGCATGAAGCTCACGCTTGTAACGCCGTCCGAGGAATACAAGCGCTCTTACCTTGAAGCAGTAAAAGGTTTCAAAGCGGAAGGTCTTTGGTGGCATCAGGAAACTGATATCGCAAAACTTGACCCTGAGTTTGATGCGTTCATCGAAGAACTTAGGAACAGCAAAGGTGAAACCACTTTCTGGGCGATCATCAATGATGAGTTTGCAGGACGAATCAGCGTAAGACATGAGCTCACTCCTGCTCTGAGAATTATGGGCGGCAACATCGGTTACGACGTCGCTCCGAAATTCAGAAAACAGGGTGTCGCTTCGGAAATGTTGAGAAAGGTCCTGCCTTTCGCAAAATCCCTTGGACTCATCGAAGTCCTCATTACCTGTGACGACACCAATGTCGGCTCCATCAAGGCGATTGAAAAAAATGGCGGAATACTGAAAGAAGAAAGACTCCTCGCTGAGGGGAAGCCTTTGAAGCGCTATTACTGGATCAATCTTTAAAAAATAAAAATTTTTGCAGGGTCGATGTGCGAATAGTGCATGGCCTTGGTCTTCAGTGATTCAAGCTGGAGAAGGAACTGAAGTTCTTCCTCGAAGCTATTGGCCTTGCGAACTTTCTTGGATTGTTTCTTGAGAATGGAAGTTACCCCTCGCGGAAGCGTGCAAATGCCTCTCAGAAGATAATATTCACCTTTGTACTTCATCACTCTGCCAGTGAACACATCACCTTCCATCAGGGAAATTCCCGGATGGTTTTTTGCGAGAGTGATTTTTTCGTCGTGAAGGATGTCTTTTAAAACGATGTGCTTTCTGAAGTTCACTTTGCTGAACTCAAAGAGCGAATGATTCACGTTGAGCATCGCCTGTGAAAGTTCTTCATCAAGCTGATTGGAGCGGATGTAGTCTTCAATTACTTTCGATCCGTCTTCGTGACGGTACTGGAAGATATACCAGTCATTGAAACAGTTCATGCGCGATTCGAATTCTTCTTTGTCCTCATCGAGTTTTCCAGTGAGAGAAAAATACGCTTCCTTCGCGTTCTTCAGATCTTTGAAGAATTCGTCTTTGGTATAAAGACTGAGAACTTTATCGAGGTGGTCGTGGACGATATCAAGCATAGGGAAGATTCTACTGCTACTCTTCGGTCTTTAAAACTGCCAAGAAGGCCTCTTGTGGAATTTCTACGTTTCCGACCATTTTCATCCGCTTCTTACCTTCTTTCTGTTTCTCGAGAAGTTTGCGCTTACGGGAAACGTCACCGCCGTAACATTTAGCAAGAACGTTTTTCCTCAGTGCTTTCACAGTTTCGCGAGCAACAACTTTAGATCCGATGGCCGCCTGAATAGCTATATCAAATTGCTGGCGGTCAATAACCTTAAGAAGCCGGTGAGTGAGATCCTTGCCTTTTTGCTGGGCCGTACTCTTGTGCGTGATCACCGAAAGCGCATCGACTTTGTCGCCGTTCAGAAGAACGTCGAGTTTGCACATGTCGGACTCCATGTACTCATGAAGTTCGTAATCCATCGACGCGTAACCTTTCGAAAGTGATTTCAGCTGATCGTAGAAATCGAACATCATCTCTGAAAGGGGAAGAATGTAAATCAGCTGGACGCGATCTTCGGTGATGTAATTAATGTTCTGCTGCTGACCGCGACGGTCTTCGCAAAGCTTAATGATCTTGCCGACAAATTCATTCGGAAGGTGAATGGAAAGTTTTACAGTTGGCTCGAGGATCTGATCGATGAAGGTTGGATCCGGAAGCTTCGCGGGGTTATCAACAATGATTTTTTCTCCACCCTGAGTGATAACGTGATACGAGCACGAAGGAGCAGTAGAAATCAAAGCGAGATTGAATTCACGCTCAAGTCTTGTCTGGATAATGTCCATGTGAAGAAGACCAAGGAATCCGCAACGGAAACCAAATCCAAGCGCCTGGGAAACTTCCGGCTCATAAGTGAATGAAGCATCATTCAGCGCAAGTTTCTCGAGAGCTTCTTTTAAAATCTCATATTCTTCTGAGTCCACCGGGAAGATCCCGCAGAAAACCATCGGCTTGATGTCTTTGTATCCCGCCAGTGACGGAGTATCTTTCTGAGTCGTGTGAACGATAGTGTCTCCGACTTTCACGTCGCGCACGGTTTTGATTCCGCAGACGATCATCCCTACTTCGCCTGCGGCGAGTTCGTTCACTTCGTTGTAGAACGGCGTATGAACGGCGAGCTTAATGACTTCATAGTCCTGACTGGAAAACTTGAAGTGAATCTTGTCTTTCACTTTAAGCGTTCCTTCCATAATACGCGCGAGAACAACCACGCCGCGATAAGGGTCAAACCAGGAGTCAAAAATCAGCGCCTGAAGCGGAGAATTCACTTTTCCGGTCGGAGGTGGAATTTTTTTTACGATTTCTTCAAGGAGACCATCCACGCCGAGTCCGGATTTTCCGGAGACGAGCGGTGCTTCGGAAGCATCGAGACCAATGACGTCTTCGATTTCTTTTTT
>JBJMLZ010000233.1:0-5301 GCA_045805035.1 Bacteriovoracaceae bacterium | reverse complement strand
TTCAAAGCCGTCGTCGGTTGTGCGTCTTTCAATTTTAGATACAAATTTACAATTCTTAGTAGCTCTTGCGACGTGAGTGCGGAAGATGCCGGATGGTTTGACCTTCGCACACTCAACCTGCTGGCCATCAACATTCAGAACCACTGATCCGCCAGCGAGGGAGAGACCTTCAACATGAACGCGATCATAGCTTGGACCTGAATCATCACCAGTACTGCCAGTGTAAATTGCCAGCTCGACCCAGGCGCGGCCCATTTCTTCGTTGATGCCGTAAGAAGCGTCGATCTGATCGTAGGCGTCTCCTTCGTAAACTTTCACTGAAGCGGCAAATGAGTTAAGGGTTGCAAGAACAAGTGCGGTTGCGATAAGAGTTTTCATTTTTTCTTCTCCTTTAGAAGTGGTGAGCACTTTAAACCAGAGTCCAAGGAGAAAAAAAAGCGGGGGAAAGCTGACTTAACAATTCATGACCGTGCCCTGACAATGGTCTGACAAACTAAGGAAGACCTTCAGACACCTGGATTAAGTTCCCATCGTGATTGATCTTCCAGACATCAAGTTTTCCAGGAATAACGGCATCGAGGTTTCCGACTGCGAATGCTTCAAAGCCAAGACCGGATTTATAGCAGTCGTCTTTTTTCCCCTGGGCAAAGTAAACTGCCGCCGCTTTTTTGAAGAGAGGATTTAAATCTTTGTATGTCTCCGGATAGAGATCAGCTGTTGTTGCCTTCTTCCCTTCTGCACACGCTTTCTTGAAGCCCACGATGTAATGATGATGCTCATCCTGCTTGAAGTCCTTCAGGACAAGCGAAAGATCATTTGAAAAATTCTTTTGTTTTTTTTCTTCCGCAAGAATTGTCGTGAGCGCAAGCTTCGCCTGAATCTGCATCATCTTCGCGCGGAACCAGATCGAAAGATAACCCGGCATGAGAAGGCAATCTTCTTTCGTGAGCGGACCCGGACAGCTCTGCACTTCCTTCAGACGATCCTGACAAAGACTCGTCGTCGTATCCGCGCAGTCCTCTTTCAGCTTCCGTAAAAACCCCTCGCCCATTTTCGTGAAGAGCTCTTTTTTCTTCGAGAGATCCCGACACACTTCATGAAGCCCATACTGACAAGCGCGACGGAAATATAAGTGTGAGAGATTTGCATCCTGTTCTTTCACAAAACGTCCGAGAGAGCGACAAGCGAAAGGTTCGAACTTGTCACAGGCCTGATTGAGATAAACCGCACCTTCCTTTACTTTCTTCATCGCCAGAAGCGAAGTTCCCGCATAGGTGCACCCAATAATCGATTCGCGCTTACAAAGAGCTTCACCGATCACGAGCGCGTTTTCCCAGTTCATACGCGAGAGATAATAGGCGCCGAGTTTTTCGCAGCCATTGGGCTCGCGCTTCTGGCAGGCGTCCATAAGTGCCTGCTCCTCCGGACGAATGGCGAGAGCAAACATAGGAATAAGCAGAAAGAGGATGAGCTTCATGGATTTATTATGAGATATCCGCACGCAGAAATCGATAATCTGTAATGCCAAAATGGCCCTCCTGCCCCTATGGGATGGCCTTTCTCCAACATCTCCCAACATCGCCTGACATGCGCCCGGCGACATCACCAAAAATCCATTAGCTTCGCTTATTCTTGACATAAGTCCTTATTGACCAAGGCTTGACCGGCCCTCTACCATATCTGTGTCTTGAACAAGGAAGTTTCAATGAGACAATTAGTCGCCGCCCTCACTATCGTACTCTTCGCACAAAACAGCTGGGGCTGGGGATCTGAAGGACACATGATCGTGGCCCAGATCGCTCAGAACAATCTCACTCCGAAAGCACAAGCCGCCGTAGCAAAGATCCTCAACAACCAAACTCTCGCCAGTGTCGCAAACTGGGCAGACACAATTAAGAATGACCCGGCATGGGTTCATACGAAATCGTGGCACTTCGCTGACATTCCGGATGGAGAAGATTATTCGACTGCTGAACACAATCAGGATGGCGACGTCGTTGGTGCGATCACTGAAATGGTGAACACACTCAATTCCCGCACTGATGACATGACAAAAGAGAACGCACTGAAGTTTCTCGTTCATTTCGCCGGCGACATTCACCAGCCGCTTCATGTGGGAAGACCGGAAGACCGCGGCGGTAATGACATCCGCATTACTTACGAAGGTAAAAATTCAAACCTTCACGCTCTGTGGGACAGCCTCATGATCGGCAAAGCCTCAATGGACTACGCTGAGTACGCCAAATGGCTCGAAAGCGGAAAGGCCGCTGCTCCTTATGACATTGCTTCATTCCCTTTCAGCACAATCATTACAGAGGATATGTCAGCTCGTAGCGAGATCTACAATATCAGTCTCGATAACGGTCCAATCAAGGTCACTGCGGCCTACTACAACAGAAACGTAGACCTCATGAATCACCAGCTTCTTACTGGTGGTAAGCGCCTCGCGACTCTTCTCAACTCAATCTTTAAGTAATTAAACGACAGGGAGTGTGACTGTGAACTCGGTCCACTCCCCTTCCACACTCTTCACCTGAATTGATCCGTTAAAGGCCCGCACAATCTCTTGTGTGATGTAGAGACCAAGTCCAAGCCCTGCGATGCTTGAAACTTTTCCTCCTCTCTCAAATTTTCCGAAGATGCGCTTGATCTGGTTGTGAGGAATACCTACGCCAAGGTCTTTCACTTTAATCAGGGCGCGCCCCGAGATGCGATGGAGAGAAACGTTGACGGGCCTGCCGAGGCCATATTTGAGCGAGTTATTGAGAAGGTTCACAAGGACCTGTTCCAGGCGATAGCGGTCCGCCAGGACAAAGGATTGGTCTTTCACCTTGAGCGAAAGCTCCATTCCGCTTTCCTGGAACTGAGGACGCATGGATTCCGTCACTTCTTCCACCAGTTCATTGAGCGAAACCTGCGAGAGATGATAGTTCATCTTGCCGGACTCCAGGCGCCCCACATCAAGAAGATCGTTCACTAAAAGAGTGAGGCGATCAACCTGCCTGATCGCATTGTGAATCGAACGCTCCGGATCTTTGATCTTTCCCGCGCGCGTGAGCATCTCGAGCTGCAGTCGCAAAGATGTGATCGGAGTTTTCAACTCGTGACTGGCGATCGAAAGAAATTCATCACGTGCCTGCACCGCTTTTTGCGTCGACTGAAAAAGCCTCGTGTTATCAAGAACCGTTCCTGCCCTTCTTCCGATCTCCATGCAAAGAGTGAGATCAAGTTCATCAAACGGAGCGCGGTCAATCCCGCGGGACATACTGAGTACACCCAGTACTCCTTCGCGGCTTCTCACCGGGACGATCGCAGTAGAATAGGTTCCAAGAATATCCCACAGCTCGGTTTTTCTCGGATCACGCTTCAGATTCACGAGCTCCTGATAAGTCGAGAAGGATTCAAGTGTGGGGCGCCCTTCACGAAGAGCGCGCATGATCTCGGTGTCTTCTTCCGTCGGAGGAAAATCGCGCAGGAACTCTTCCATATACTGCATCACCTTCTCATCCCGGTGATGTCCGGAAGCACGGGAAAGCTTGCCTTCATCATCGATGATAGAAAGAATCGCGCAGTCACTGATCGCGGGAACCATCGCTTTCACAATTCCATTGATCGTTTCCTGATAATCCATCGATTGCGTGAGATCAGAGATCGCCTGCGCCATGATGATTTCACGTTCGTGGATCTTCATGCGCTCGCGACGGGCGGCCTCTTCCTGAAGGTCGAGAGTTTGTTTTTTCTCACGCGCCACCATCTCGGTAACGTCTTCGGAAACTCCGAGAAGCCAGAGAGGTTTTCCATTGTCACCCATGATGGGAATTTTTCGCGTGCGAAGAAGAATGCGACGCCCGCTCACTTCAATTTCCTCGAGAGGAAAATCTTTTACTTTTGCCCCGGCGAGAACCTCACGGTCTCCTCTCCGGATGGAGTCTGCTCTGGACTTGCCGAAGAAATTGTAATCACTCTTGCCGACGACCTCTTCGCGCTTGAGGCCCATGAGCTTCATACCGTAGTCATTGAGATTGAGATAACTCAGATCTTCCGCGTCCTTCACAAAGATCATCATGGGAATGCTGTCGATGAGCGTATCCAGAAATCCCTTCGCCTTCTCAAGCTCTTCACTCGCTCTGAAAGCTTCGCGTGCGCGACGATGGAGTTCCATACTGTAGCTCACCCATATCCCTACTGCGGTGAGGGCCATGAGCATGAGCACATGCTCCGGGCCAAAAACTTCTGCGGGAACCAGGTACACGCCGGCAAGCGAAAGCGAGAAGACAGTGGAGATAACTCCTTCAACGAGTCCTCCCTGCCAGGCACAGATGAACACCCATGAGTAGAGATACATCCACTGACCGATGCTCGGAGATTTATAGTCAGCGTACACCGCCGCCGATGACCCCACGAGAGTGATCAGAATGGAAAATACCTTCCTCATAGGCGCGACGATAGCACAGGACTTCTCTTCGAGGATGTGTTAGGTAACTCTTAGTAAAAGATTAAGGATAAAAATGGATACCGTGCTCAAATGTCCCAAGTGTGGTTCAGAAGACTGTTACGAAGACGGCAGCCTTATGGTTTGTCCTCTATGCTTTCATGAATGGTCTCCGAAGATGAAGACAGAGATGAATGCAGATTCACAATCAGAGGTGATCAAGGATGCACACGGGACCGTTCTTCAGGACGGAGACACTGTCTCTGTGATCAAGGACCTGAAAGTGAAAGGATCTTCATCAGTCGTGAAGGTCGGGACGAAAGTAAAAAACATCCGCCTGGTGGAAAGTACTGACGGCCACAACATCGCTTGCAGGATCGAAGGCATCGGCCAGATGAATCTTAAATCAGAGTTTGTGAAGAAGGTTTAAGTTCAGCGGAAGAGCTCAGAGATGTCGATCTCAAGGGCCTTCGCGAGTTTGATGAGAGTGGGAAGAGTCGGCACATGTCTTCCGCTTTCGAGACGCTGATACCATCGATAGCCGAAACCATATTGGCCCATGTCTGTTTGTTTCAGACCACGAGCAAGTCTCTGGGCCTTGATATTTTTAGAAACTCTCAGGAGAAGTTTGGAGGTTTCTTCGTCTACAGCAATAGCAACATCATCAGTCATAGTATTATCACGACCTTACGAGGTCGTTCTTCACTCTTTTAAGTCTTAGTTAATATAGTTAAGTATAGTAAAAACACTTAATTTGCGCCCGAATTTCCGTAGATTTCAATAAGATAGTGTTCCAAAAACTTGGAACAATCAGTGTTCAGAGATCAGCGTGTACACGTAAGCGGCCTTTGCCGCGAGTTCCTCGGCAG
>JBJMLZ010000232.1:0-8728 GCA_045805035.1 Bacteriovoracaceae bacterium | reverse complement strand
GCTCCTACTTCAATGTGAGCTTCAACTGTCCAGAGTTCTCCGGCCGGGTCTTTATAAACAACACTCATATGAGAGAACTGAGTATCGAATTCGCCGAGGTTAGAAATTGCGGAAGAAGTATAGGCATTCCCTCTTGAGAGAATGATGTCCCCGCTTCTGAGTTCGGACTTGATGTCAAAGTTTCCGAACTTCGGATTCTTTCTGACATGGATATTGTCTGACCCAAAAGAGTTGTCCGGAAACTTCACCGAGTCTTTATAGTTTCTGTAGTAGTCATCCGAGATAATGTCTTCTGACATACGGATCGACCAGAGAGCGCCGCGAATAGCGTCTGAACAGTTACGATCAAAGCTATTGCCTTTCGTGAAAGCGCGGAGCTTATTATGAATAGTAAGTTTGAAATCCCAGAGCTCATTAAGAAGAACATCGTGGCTTTTCTCTTTCAACTCTCTTTTTACGTCATCCACACCAAGTTCATTCAGCACCTTTGAAATGTTGGAGGCCGGAGTCACACAATTCTGTAAGGACAGAACATCTACTGAGCTTTTCAG
This sequence comes from Bacteriovoracaceae bacterium, assembly GCA_045805035.1. Lineage (GTDB taxonomy): Bacteria > Bdellovibrionota > Bacteriovoracia > Bacteriovoracales > Bacteriovoracaceae > Peredibacter. Next base: position 8,177 of record JBJMLZ010000232.1, on the reverse strand, counting down.
CTGGTCGCGAAGGCCCGCGAAGGCGATCGCAGAAGAAAGTGACCAAAGGACAATCAAGTGACCAAAGAGTTGACGTTTCATGGGAGCTCCCGTGATGTTAAAAGCGCTATTGCCAGAGTACTGAGCAAACGCCGTGCCGAGTTTTAACAAGAGTGTGCTTATTCTAATGCCCATTCCGAGAGGCATGAAAATCTACGTATTCGCAACCCAAGTCTCAGCTTTCACGTTTTCTTCCAGGTCACTTCTCTAAACGCGAATATTATTTGCTCATGAAAACGAAACTTACAAACACAGCTCTACTGCTCTCACTAACTGCAGTACTCGCCTGTAGTAAATTCGAGTCGAATGACATGAAGTTTAAGCGGGCCATTTCCGAACAGGGAATTTCAGCACCTTCTCCTGGAGAGAGTTCGAATCCTTCACCTGATCCATCCGTTGTTGAAGTACCGGCCCCAAAGCCCGAAGTTATCGTGAGTGTCCCTACTCCATCTGCTGATTCAGGTTCAACTGCAGTTGATACGAAGACTACTGATACTAAGACGACTGATACAAAAACGACTGACACAACAGCGACTACTGATACTAAGAATACCGATACAAAGACGACAGATACAACAGCTACTACTGATACTAAGACTACCGATACAAAAACGACTGACACAACAGTTTCTACAGACACTAAGACCACAGACACTAAGACCACCGACACGAAGACGACTGACACAAAAACCGAATCAGACATTATGTACGCTGACTCTGACATTCCAACATGCAAACTGAACCTTACTTACAACGGAGCTGGTAGTGCTGCCCGGATTTCAGTCGCATCTGCCACAAGCGATGATCTGAAGAATTTATCTTATGAAGGTTTCGATTCTCTTTCTGCTGATGAACTCAACGCAATGAAGAATGCGGTTGATAAAATGGTTTCTGGTGGCGGTGTTCAGGTTGTGAAAAGCGGTGAAAAATTTGCGAAAGACAAAGGAACTGCAAGAGCACTCATTGTGACTGACGGTAAAGAAGCAGTTGACCTCAATCTCAATGGACTCGGAAAAGGTGCTCAGGTCTTCCTGATGAACGTTTCAGAAAAACACAACACAGTTTGTCTGCAAGTGAACGGTGTGACTGACAGCTCTAAGGTTTTTGTTTCCGCCCAGGGTGACCCAATGTATGTCAGCCGCGCTAAGATTGATTTTAACGGCAGCGGCGCTGCTGAGACCCACGTGAAAGTCATCGGCGGTAATCAGACCGGCTCCGACATCAATGTCAACGGATTCTCAGATTCAGATCTCTATCTTGTGACTGAAGGGAAAAACGATACTTTCTCGGCGATCAGTGCCAACAACGTTTCTAAAAGTCATCTGGATCTCAAGATCAAAGGGAAAAACGATACAGGACTTGGTGTCACCGCTAAGGATATTGATCACTCAAAAATTCATCTCGAAATGGAAGGTGCGGACAACGTGAAGGCACTCATGGCAGTCAAAAAGATGTACGACAACGACATCGACGGCTTCATGAACTACCACACTGGTAAAGTTGATCCGGCCCTCGCAGACTATATCAAAGTGGCGACTTACCCATAGGAATTGGGTCTGTCATAAAGGAAAGCTCCCGGGTTCTGGACGTCCCGGGAGCTTTCTTTCATTACATCTTCTTTTTCATCTCATCCATTTTGCCTTCCATCTTTTCTTCCATCGCCTGCTTCTGGCTCATCATCTTTTCCTTACATGACTTGAGACCGGCATTGTCTTTTGCCATGTTCACGCAGTTCTTCGCCTCATCGATCATGCTGGTTTTTTTCTCCAGCATGTCAGACATCATCTTCTTGTTTTCAGTGAACGGACGCTTGTCCATGTCTTTCATCATCATTTCATGGTTCGCAAACGCTGAAGCTGAAAGGGCAAACATAATCACAGTCAAAAATTTCATATACTCCTCCTTGAAAGGTACTGTTGGGCCCATGGTGAAACGAAGGCATATCGTCAGTCAAAGAACGTCGAGTATTGAAATCGGCCCTGAGGCCAAAGATCATCTGAAATTCCATGGCGGACCGGGGCCGCATCATGACGGTTCAGGCAGCGCTCAGTTAAAAGTCGCGCATGAAAAAACACCTGCCCATTACGCTGGTCATTCTCACTTTTTTCCTGCGTCTCTACTACGCGCTGGTCGTTCATCCGCCGGAGAGCTTCATTCAATCCGACATTCAGATTTATGGCCGTATCTCAGACGCCATTCTCGCGGGTGACTGGAAGGTCTCGCATTTTTTTCAGCCGATTGGTTTTCCGATGATCCTCGCCGGAATTAAATTGCTGGCGCACAAGTGGAGTTACTGGCTGGCGTTTCTTCAATCAATTGCGGGAGCACTTTCCGTATACCTTTGTGCTCATGTGGCCACAGTTCTTTGGGGAAGGAAATTAGGTGTGGCGACTCTGATTGTAGGATGCCTCCATGTACCCTGGGTCATCTACACCGGCTATGCGATGCCTGAAACTTTTTACACTTTATTTCTTACTCTGCTTCTCTGGTCATCGATGAAGATCGTGAAAAGCGAAAAGAAAGTTTTGCCTTCTATCCTCTGGGCCTTAAGTTTCGTGCTCGCTTTCTGGATCAAGGGTCAACATGCGTTTCTTCTTCCGCTGTTTCTTGCCGGCCTCTGGTTGACTGCTCAGAAAAAAAATCTTGTGCCGATTTTTCTCATCTCTGCGATCGTTGCGGGCGGAATGGCGGGACACTGGGCCTTCTCACACGCAAAGACAGGAGTGGGGAAATTCAGTGGCGATGCCGGTGGACTCAATCTCGTCGAAGGAAAATGTCCGTCGAAAAAGAACACGGATCCGGAAACCAATATCACCTGGTGGTCGCCTCTTTACTACGATCTTCACATGAGTCAGCACAAAAGATGGGACAGGCCTTTCTCTGATTCCGGCTACTACATGAAAGAAGGCATGAAGTGCATCGTGCAGAATCCGTGGGTGATGGTTCAGTCACTGGAAAACGTACCCTATCTTTTCTTCGGAAATTCTTTGTGGCCTGTGAGCTTCCAGCCAATAGGACATAAAGTGCGTTTGTATGAAGTGCTGTTTGTCCTTTTTGTCGTTCCCGGTCTATTAATTTTTTTCCTCTATATGGCCCGCTACCGGAAACTCGATGAACTCCTCATCTGGGGACTTCCGGTATTGTCCTTATTCCTGTGTGTGTACGTCTTTAAAAGCGAGATCCGCTATCGGATACCCTTTGATGTTTTCATCATTCCTATGGCACTCAGGGGACTCTCAATCGTCCTTTCGGCAGTATGGGCAAAAGAGCCAAGTTTTCTGGGCGGCAATTCAGTCCATGTCGCTGAAACTTTGACCCGGGCAGATTGAGGAATATTATTGATCTCAACAGGAGATCATATGAAGTCCATCACTATCGCCCTTCTTTTCGCTCTCACACTTCCAGTTTTTGCTGACGACGTTGTCAGCAGCACGCCGGTTCTGAGTGCGGACGACAGTGTCGAGGCCGCTCCTGCCGACAGTGCTTCTGGTGATAGCTCATCTTCAGTGAATTCTTCCTCAGACAGTGCAGTTTCAGACAGCTCTTCATCTGACGGCTCTGCCTCAGTGACTTCCTCTTCAGAAAACTCTCCATCAGTGGGTTCTGTCCAGGGATCTCCGGAGGCCCGCGCTGACCGTAAGGCCGCCCGCGATGCCTTCCACACAACCATGAAAGATCTCATGGATAAATTGAAAACAGCACGCGATGATCGTCGTGAAGCGATGAAAGCTGCCCGTGCACTTCCGGAAGACCAGAGACAAGCTGCGATTCAAGCTGCTAAAGATGCTTTCAAGAAAGTTCTCGCTGAAGTTCGTGCTGCTCGCAAAGATGCTATCGCCAAATTCCGTGATGCCAATAAGCCGAAAAAAGATGCTGTTGCCTCTGCCGATGATGCCCAGAAAAAATTAGATGAAAACGCTAAGAACAATGAAGACGCCAACGCCGCCAATCTCGCTTCTGCTGACGAGCCTAAAGCTGAAGAACCTGCTGCTGAATCTGATCACGTGAAAGAAACTTTCGCCAAACAAGATCGTGCTCCTGCCTCTGCCGGTGGCGGCAACCGTGAGAAGAACTTATCCGCAGCTTCCCGTCAGTGATAAGATTTGTTCTTCTCTTCCTTCTCTCATCAGCGGCCTTCGCGGCTGATGAACCGGGCCCGGCACAGAAATTTCTTTCTTTGATCGAGGCCCGGCAGAAAACCTTCCTCGAATTCCGTGACAAGATTTATAAAGATGAGGTTTGTCCTTCACTGGAGTACGCCTGTGTCCTCGCCGAGCTGAAGCGTGAAGGATTGGAGACCAGTGCCGATCTCAACAATGGTTTGAGCCTCTTGTCGTTCGTCTTGCAGAAGAAACTCAAAAAAGATGAATACTGCCAGGACGTTTGTCACTCCAATCTCTATGCGGAGTATTCGGTGGCAGTTCTTGATTACCTCTCCGCGTTTGACCGGAAAAAACTCTTTGTGATGCAGCTTCCGCCGGAAAGTCCGGAAACAAAGTCTCTTGCGGTCAACGAAGAACTCAGGATCTACAAGGAGCTTTCACGTCTTCGTGAAAATCTCATCCTGTTTCGTAAGAAAATTGATCCGAAGAAAATTTTCCACGCTGATCTTGCTAAGAAAGCAGACAACCTGAAAAGTGGAATAGAAAACGCTGTGCCCGTGGTACTCTTGAAAGGCGCCGTTCTTTCTTCTTTAAACGCTAATGACGAAGTCCTCGCTAAACTCCTGCGCGATCATCGGGATCTTGTGACTGAATTTCGTGAGGAAGTGAAATAGTTATTCGCGGTAAACGTAGCGGGGAACGTTTTCCTCGTAAATGATCACGTCTTTATTCGGATCAACGAAGAGCTCGCCCATTCTCAACATGTTCTTTCCAAGAAGAAACTTGAAGGTCATGTCTTTCCGGTTCGTGAGGTTCATTTCGATATCGTAGGCCACACCATGAAGCCAAACGCGCTCTTTCACGTAATAGCGAATGGTCGTGCCATTAGAGTTTTTCACGTCATCAATCCGGGACACACGCTTATTGAACTGGTGAACGCGTCCCTGATCATCAATGGTTTTATAACGGACATACGGAACGATCCTCTTTCCTTCCTTCACGTCATGGACTTTGATATCAAACGCGTGAAGCGATGAACTCTCCGCTCCGGTATCCACTTTCGCGCGATACTGAAGGTCCTGTGAATCTCCGAGACCCACCGAAACTGATTGTCCGATGACCTTCGGTTTGGCCGAGGCCGGCACACGTCCGGACGCCACGGTTTCAACCGAATGGCGACCTACAAAGAAGAAAAGAAAGGAGCTCAGGACCCAGGTGAGTCCGAGGAAGAATTTCATAATAATGGTATCGGTAGCGAGTCCGGAGACCTGAGGAAAAAGTCTCCGTCTACTGTAGTCGGTTAATGCGTCCGGCGGACGGTTCCACCCACTACATCTACGAGCGGTGACATCGTAATAAATGCCCCAGGATCGAGTTCGCGGGTGATCGTTTTAATTTTTTCAATCTCGAGCCGCGTGACCACACAGTAGAGAATTTCTTTTTCTATATTCGTGATCGCACCGGCGCCTTTGATGATCGTCACTCCCCGACCAAGCTCAGAGGTAATGCCTTTTCTGATCTCAGGCCCTCTGGTGGAAACAATCGTGATCGCCGTAAATTCTTCGAGACCATAAAGAACAAAGTTGAGAGTCCTCGCCGCCGCCATGTACGTGAGAATCGAGTACAACGCCGGCTCGACACCAAGAAAAGCAATCGCCACCAAAAAGAGAACTATGTTGAACGCGAGGATCACATCACCGACGCGAAAAGTTCCGTTCTCGCGGCTGATGAGAAGGGCCGCGATCTCCGTACCATCAAGGACTGCGCCTCCGCGAACCGCCAGACCAATTCCCGCGCCGATAAAAAATCCGCCGAAGATGGCAGTGAGAATGGGGTCCGGAGTGATATCAGGAAAAGGGACATAAGCAACTGCAAGCGCAAGACCAGTAATGGCGAGAACACTCTTTAAGGCAAAGATTTTTCCCAACGCGCGAAGGCCGATCGCAATGAAGGGAATATTGACCAGGGGAATCCACACGGAAAGAGGAACGCTTGTGGTCTTGGCGAGAAGCTGAGACACACCGGTGACACCACCATCGATGAAGTTACTGGAAAAAAGAAATCCTTTGAGGCCCATGCCCGCGCAAAGAACACCGCAGATCACCAGAAGGAAATTTATCAGGGAACGTGAGAGATTGGTCATGAGATTGATTGTAACAAAGAATTGAGTTGATTCAGAGCACGGGAATAAAATGTCTCTTAAACAAGGGGCCATTATGATCGATCTCTACTATTGGACCACACCGAACGGACACAAGATCACCATCTTTCTTGAAGAGTCGGGTCTTCCCTACAAACTTCATCCGATCAACATCGGCAAGGGCGAACAATTTGCTCCGGAGTTCCTGAAAATTGCTCCGAACAACCGCATTCCCGCAATCATTGATAACGAGACGACTGACAACAAAGGCCCTCTCTCACTTTTTGAATCAGGCGCGATCCTCTGGTATCTCGCCGAGAAAACAAAAAAGTTTGTTCCGCAAGATGTGCGCGGGAAAGCAGAAGTTTCTCAGTGGCTTTTCTGGCAGATGGCGGGCCTTGGTCCGATGGCAGGTCAGAATCATCACTTCAATCAATACGCTCCTGAAAAAATCCCGTACGCAATGGAAAGATACACCAGGGAAACAGGAAGACTTTACGGCGTTCTCGATAAGCAGCTTTCGGACAGAGAATTTGTAGCAGGTGAATATTCGATTGCCGACATGGCGATTTATCCGTGGATCGTGCCGTGGGAAAAACAACAAATGGATCTGAACAAGCTTCCGAACTTAAAAAAATGGTTTGAGAAAATTGCGGCAAGACCTGCAGTAAAAAAGGCCTACGCCCTGGCGGAGACGATTAATCAGCAGGGGCCGATGAGTGAAGAGGCAAAAAAGATCCTTTTCGGGCAACGCTGAATCGCAGGTATAATTTTCAGGAACACCTTTCAGAGAGGTTCCTGATGAAGCCTATTTTTCTGGTTATGTTGAGCATGCTTACTTTTCCTTCTTTTGGTCAGCCTGTGACTGCAGAGGAATACAAAAAGCTCAACGCCGGCCAGTCAGCTGACCTTGTTTGTTTCAGTCTTCTGATCAAATCGGCCCAGGAAAATGAAAAACTCGATAGAAAAGCTAACGAGACGATGAAGCTAGTCCACGACATGAAACAGTTCTCGAATAAAGGGAAAAAAGTCGAATACAAAAACGAGACAATTCCCATGTTTGACGACTTGAAAGTTCACAATAAAACTCTCAGTGCACTTCTCGCCTACGGTGAAGAGGCAAAAAAACTCAAGACGACTGAAGATCTCCTGAAATTTCAGGAGCTCGTTCAGAAAGATACGGAATCGTTCATGAAGGAGGCAAAGGTCAATTACTATGATCAATGCCGAAGCCTCCTCTTCACGACCGTGGGAAAATGCAGAGGATTTCTGAATAACGCCAAATTTTTTCAGGATTGTTACGTCCGCGAAAGCGAGGCCCCGCAGGAAAAACTTCTCCGCTATGCAGTTGGCATGAAAACATTCGACGAGAGATTAGAAACGTCCAAGAAGAAAAAATAATTTATCTAAGGAAGAAACGGACGAAGCTGTTTCACTAACTCAAAGATAAACGGCTTCGGCTGCATTGGTGCCCATCCAAAAACTTCCGCCTCTTTCGGTGGCTCCTGCGTGAGATAGAAAATCCCACTCGGGTTATAAAGCGAACCTTCCGTCCGATACAGTGGTTCTTTCGGACGCGAGATCGCGTGCTCCCAGCCATACGTATCAATCGCCGGAAAAATCGTGTAACCAAGAAATGGAATTCCGCTGATCGCAAGTTTAGAGGCCTCAAGAAGCATTTGTTGGTGCCAACGGGCCCCGTACACAAAATACGGTGTACCAGTCTCCGTCACCATCATCGGCATTTTGTAACGGGCAAAATACGCGCGCGCAGTTTCAAAGAATCCGATGCGCTTTCCTTCACTGATCTGAACATTGTAAAGCTCAGGCTTCGGCTCAAGTCCCTCTTCATTGTGAGCATAGTAATCAATGCCAAGAACAGTGTGATCCTTCAT
>JBJMLZ010000231.1:0-18422 GCA_045805035.1 Bacteriovoracaceae bacterium | reverse complement strand
GGAAAAGTGGAACTGAACCAGGCAATTGAGCTTCTGAAAAAAGCAGTGAAGTATCCCGGCACCATCGATCAAAAGCACATTGATTTGACCCTTGTACCGACCGAAGATAAGGCCAGGTACGAGGAGGCGCTGAAGGTCGCACAGATGGCGATTATCAAAGGCCAGATCACCAGAGACGAGTTCAACCGCCGGGTTCATCTGGCGTAATTTAAGGCGTTTAAACACTCGTTTTGCACGATAATCTTTCTTATCGTGCAAAACATATATGTGCCACAGAGCTTCGACGGCGCCGAAACTCTATTAAGATTTCGCCACTATTCTCACCTAAAAACCGTATAGATGATGCCCACTAAAAATACGGTCACTCCAATTGTGATGATCCCTGCGACATAGTTGGAATCAAGGTTATCTTTTTCTCTCAGCGTTTTGTTTTCCTATAGAAAATTGGCCAATGGAAAAACGTTGATTAGCAGTCCCGCAAAGTCACCAGCTCACTGTCTAAAATCTAGCCACTCTCCAAAACTAACGACAATTCAAGGCCACTCTGGCCCTGAAATCATGGCAACCGAATTGCACAGGTTTCCTTAACATCGTTTATTTCCTGGAGGGAATTATGCAGATGAAGCACATTGCTTCTCTTATGTTACTTTCTGTTTTCACAACCGCCGCTATCGCCGGTGCCAAACCGAAGGAACTCTATTCTGACGGAAACTGGGTCCTTTGGGACGTGGATAAGAACAATCCGGATGCTAATTGCGTTCTCCGCACGACGGAAGAGGCCAATGGCACCAACTACTCTCTCCAGTTCACACATTCAAAAAGAATTCCGGGCCCGACTGAACTTCAGATCCAGGTCGATGGTCGAGCCGGCGCTACTGGCTACAATTTGATCCTGAAAGACGAAACCGTTCTTGCCTTCGCCAATGTTGGTGAAACTATCCCGAAAAAACAATCTTTCCTCTGGAATATTCCCCAGCACACAGATCGCCTCATCGCTGATCTGGAAAACAGGAAAGACCTGAGACTGAAACCAGCTGATGGAACTCGTGACCAGCGAATTTCATTTTCCGCCGACGGCTTTAAGCGCACGAGAGATGAAATGGTCAAGAGATGTCTTGGCGGCAAACCTGTCTACGACCAGGCATTCGAAGAACTATTCGCTCTTAAGCGCGACGTGATCAATCCTTCAAGTCTCACTCCAGATCAAACGAAAGAACTTAAACGCATTCTCAACGCGGGCTACGCGGTTTACCTTGGTATCAACGGCACAAAAGATGATCTGATTAAGCTCACTCAGAAATTTCAGCAGCAGCTGAATGAAAAGAATTTGCTCATCAATCGCATTGCTCAACTCGGAAATGTCCAGATTCCTACGATCATCCAGAATCAACAGGACAATGACTCTCTTGAAGGCCAGTCACGCACTCAGCTTCAACAAGTGACTGTCACAATTTCTCAGCAACAAGCAACTCTCTCAGCGGCCCAGTCTCAGCTCAATGCTGCCCGTGCAGCGATCGCTCCTTTTGAAGCAGAACATTCTGATCGCGAAGGCCGCGCCGACAATGCACGTTCAGCTGTGAATGCTGATGCTCAGAGACTGTCTCAAATTGATAGCGGCGTGAATAATGCCAATGCAAGAATCAATCAACTCTCAAGTGAGGCCGGTGGACTTCAGAACGCCAATGCCCGTCTTGAAAATGATCTTCGCTACGCTCACCAGAATCGCGTTCGTGCGGAAATGGACTCAAGAAATTATCGTCCACGTGAAGAAATGCAGAGAAGACTCCAGGTCGACTCAGCTTATCAGAGTGCACGTCGGGAACTTCCACAGCTTCAGAACAACGTTCAGATTCTTGAGAACGCCTTGAACGATGCTAAAGGCAAACTCATTGCTCGCCAGACTGAGCTTCGCGTATGTCAGTCAAGAACCTCATTCATCAAATCAAATCTCGAGCGTATCCCTGCTCAGGAAAATCCGCGTGGCCCACGCTACAATCCAAATCCGGATGGCACACGTCCAGATGGAGATCGTCCGCGTCCTGATGGTGACCGTCCTAACCGCCCAGGCCGTCCTGGTGGAAACACGACTCCTGATCAGCCGACTACACCGTCGACTCCATCACCTACTCCATCAACTCCGGCGCCAACCACTCCAGCTCCGACTACGCCGGCACCGACTACAGCGCCTGCTCCAACAACTCCAAGTACACCAACCGTTGATTGTACTTCTGAGCAAAATGCAGTGAACGCCGCTCAACAAGTGGTTGCTAACATCGAAGCACAGAAAAGAGACGCTCTTTCTCGTCAGCAAGACGTAGAGAGAAGAATGAATCAGATCGAAGCTCGTGTACAAAGTGAAGTAGAGAGAATCAATCAGGACCTGAATGAGCGTGCGATCGCAGCTGCTCGTCAGGAAGATTCACTCCAGAATCAATTGAATGTGAATAACAATCGTATCGACGTCATCTCGAATTCTGAAATTCCGCAACAGCAGAACATTGTGAACTCACTTTCTTCTGAACGTCCAAGTGTTCAGGCCCGCTATGACCAGGACGGCCCTCTTGCAAATCGTCTTGAAGGAGAACTCGCTTCGTTTGAAAGACGTGTCGGCTGGGACCAGAAAGTTCAGGCAGTGAACAATGCTGACGCTCTCGTGAACCAGAGAAATTCTGATCTCAACAATTCACTTTCTCAGAAAGCGAATCTTGAAACTCAGATCAAGCGTTGTCAGTCTGAAAGAGAAAGACTTGCGAACCTCCTGGTGGACACTCAGAATCAGAAGGCACAGGCCGAATCTAGACTGATAGTTGTGACTGGCTCACTTGTTCCTTACGAGCAGGAAAAGACCCGTCTTGAGATGACTCAATCGGATCTTCAGAACCAGCTTTCGACTCAGGCGCAGGACTTCGAATCGAAACTTCCTTAATCGGATCTTAATAGGACGGGCCTTGTGCCCGTCCTTTTTTTTCGCAATTTCAGTGACCTTACTCCCCGCTTCTCTTAAATAAACTGACATTCACTTCCCATTCCCTGGGCCCTTTCCTAAGGTGGCGCCTCATCTGGATTACGGAGATTGAATGAAAGTCGTCTTTTCATTAATTGTGCTGTTTGGCCTCGTCGGTTGCGGGAAGAAGTTTGAAGACAAATCCCAGGAGACTTCGAAAGATCGTGCGACGAAATCTACTCTTACTGCAGATGAAACATGGATCATTCTCTCTGAACGTCCGCTGCCTCCGCGAGTTCTCGTAGTGATTAATGAAATGAGTTTTGTGAATGAGTGTATGGGCGAAGGAAATGCCGATATTCAGCGCAATCCGAAGAACGGATCAATCTCTATCCCAACTTCATCGGCCTTCCGGCAGGACTACTTCAACATCGATATCTATGATTGTCGCGACGGCGCTCAGTTCTTCAGTCAGAAGTATGTCGATGCCACTCTCATCGTTCACCCGGAGGGAACTCCGGTGAAAGTGATTCTTCGTCTCAGAAATAACTGATTACTTTCCCGCGCGTCCCGGAAGTTCATTCGGCGCAAGCTTACAGCTTGTGATCTGCCCGTTCTGATCATTCACATCCACATCCACAGGTTTTTTTGCCTTCCATGCGTCTTCGAGACAGGGAACTGTTTCGACCGAAGCAGGCATGCGGTGAACACCGGCATTTTTTGTGAAGGTCACCGAAACCTGGTCGCCTTTCTGGCCGTAGCTTTTAATGTTGTCTCTGATTTGAGTGGCAAAAGCAGGAACTGAAATAAGAATAAGGAAGAGGTATTTCATCTTGTCTCCTTTACTGGAGACATTGTCCGCATGAATGGAGAGTCAATGAAAGGCAGTGCGCACCCAATGGAATGCGCACTTTCCTGAGAATTATTCTTTATTGTTAGCGGGAGCGCGGACAGGAGCGTCCGGAATTACTGGAAGATCAGTTTTCGCCGTCATCGTCTGAGCATTTTCATCATCCGCAAAGAGTGCTGCGAATTTCAGCTCATCGTTACATTGATTTTTCTTCGAGTACTCTGTGTACTTTTCCATTTCCGCTTCATCAGCACTCGCTCTCCATGCTTCCTGCGCGCAGGTGAAATTTGTCTGGCAATTTTTCACCTCACAAGCTGCCTGAGCAGTGAGACTGAAAGCGAGAAGAAAAAGAAAACGTTTCATAACTCTCCGGAGTGTTCTCGTCGGCCATTAATGAGCGACTTTTCTCTTTATCAGTATAACAGGCCGGGGCCCGTGTGAGTCAAGCTTGGAAAGGACGGCCGGTGATCTCCCCTTGTGGAGATTTTCCTGAGTTACAGCTCCCGCTGATTTAGCGAAGAGGAAAAGAATGATGTTGATGCTGTAGATAAGGACGAGGGTAAGAAATCTCTTCATGAGATGCTCCTGTTGTCGCCGTCATGGCGACTTTCTCGGAAATGACGATATCAAAAATTATTTCGCAAAAGTGAGGACCATCACTTCTTTTCAGGGTGCGAGATGGCACTTGGGACAGTGACGACTTTTAGGTCAATGATTTTTCGTGTTTGGGGAGGATTTCCGGGATCAAACTTCGTGATGATGAATCGAAGGCCATCCATTTCGCCAGGAAGAAAGGCGTAAAGTTTTCCCCAGCCAAAGCCTCGGAGCAAGAGCCCCTTTTGTTTGCCTTGCAGAGGGAAGCGAAGTTCTACTTGCTCCTGATTCAAGGGATTATCCGGAAGGACGCGAATCTCTGAAGAGGAGAAAATCAGTCTCGTTTTCCATTGGGTGACGGGGTTCACATAGACATTGAAATCCGGCGGCCGAGAATCGGTCGCCCTGCTCGGATCTATGAAATGCATTTCTTTAATCGTTTCTCCCGCACGCTCGTTCACTGACACATCTCTTAGTTTTTCTACCGTGAGACCCGGATAATCGAAGCTCGGAATAAACAATGCGCGGTCAATTTTGTAGATCCCTACTGCCCCTTCTTTCACGATATCAATTTGTCCCTGGAACACCGACATTATCGCATCTTTTGCACTGGCAATTTTCTCCCACTGCTCACGCGTCCGTCCCGGATTGATCGCAAGAACAATTCCAGCGTCCGCGTACTGATCCATCACCTTTTTCTGATAAGCAAGATCTTCCTCGGAGATGGTGAATGCGTGTGCAAACTGAATAAGAAGGAAAAAAGAAAGTGCCTTAAGCATTACTGTTTCTGGACTCTCGAACTGCTTTCCGAAGGACCATTGGAAACGACCGGAAGATCTTTTCCTGCCTGGCGATCTGATTCATTAATTTCTTTTCCGGACCTCACGTGAATGTCCGGAGGATCCTTACTGATCTCAATCATCATGGCGGCGAGTTTCAATTCATCATTACAATTATTTTTCAGACTATAAGAACGACGGGCGTCGACATTGTCCCAATTAATCGACACCTGGTTGAGAGCATTCACGGTACAGCGAAGGTTCAGCTCGCAATAATACGACTGAAGCTGTTCGCGACTGCTTTTGGAAGTATCAAGAGAAACATTCTCACATGAAAGCGGTGGAACCACGGCGTGAGAAAGGAAAGGGACAAAGATCAGGAGGAGGATGAATTTCATAGAATCTCCGGATAAGAATATTATCCGGAGATTCACTAAGGCGGTCAAATTTCCGGGGCTTCCGGGACTGGCCTGCCTCCGGAAAGTGGCATTTACAGGAGCGCCTGGCGGAGAACGCAGCGGAGAGGCTCGGCCGCGCCCCAGAGAAGCTGGTCACCTACCGTAAAGGCGTTGAAAAACGTATCCCCGAGAGTCATCGGACGAAGGCGCCCGATCGGAATGTGAAGCTTGCCTGTCACCGCTGCCGGAGTGAGTTCCTTAAGTGTTGTGGCCTTATCATTCGGAACAAGTTTCACCCAATCGTTAGCAGATTTGATCATCTCTTCGACTGTAGAGAGGTGAGCAGATTTTTTTAGCTTGATCGTGAGGCCTTGTGAGTGACAACGGAGAGCGCCTACGCGCACACATGTTCCATCGACCGGAACTTGAGTGGTGTTACCGAGAATTTTATTCGCTTCAACCTGCGCTTTCCATTCTTCACGTGACTGCCCCGATGGAAGTTCTGAATCAATCCATGGGAGCACATTAAGCGCCAGCGGATGACCGAAGTTTGCTTTCGGAAATTCCGAAGAAGCAAGAGTGTTGTTCATTTCTTTTTCAAGCTCAAGCGCGCCCATGGAAGGGTGCTTGGCAAATGAATTGCCCACCGTCTTCATCTGGTCAAGAAGCTCGATCATGTTTTTAGCACCGGCTCCTGAGGCCGCCTGATAAGTCATCGAGCTTACCCATTCGATCATGTTTTCTTTAAAGAGACCGTGAAGTGCTATGAGCATGAGAGAGACAGTACAGTTACCACCGATATAATTTTTAACTCCGGTGTCGAGTGCTTTCTGGATCTGCATGCGGTTCACCGGATCGAGAACGATGATGGCATCGTCATTCATACGAAGCGAAGAAGCGGCATCGATCCACAGACCTTTCCAGCCATCTTTCCGAAGCTGCGGAAAAATTTCTTTGGTGTAATCGCCACCCTGACAGGAGACGAGAATATCCATTTTCGCGAGCTCTTTAGGATCCATTGCGTTTAAGACGGTAGGATTGCCATTGGTAACTTCAGGAGCTTTTCCACCCGCCTGAGAAGTAGAGAAAAAGTAAGATTCCATGTGAATGAAATCTTTTTCAGCTGTCATTCTCTCCATGAGAACTGAGCCCACCATGCCTCTCCAGCCAATCAATCCTACTTTTTTCATGCGAATTTCCTCTCGGTTTTGAGAATAATGTCTTCGGAAACATAATCTTCTTTTTTTTTAAAAGGCAACTTCCAATTTCAGAAATCCTGAGCTACGCTGTTTGAGAGTTTGCCTGAAGAGGCGCGAGACTTAGGTAAGTCCGGTGAGGGGTAAGACCCATCGACACGGACCCAGGGAAGAATCGCCGAAGTGGAAATCCGTCTTACCGGAAGACCATTGGTTAGTGGGGCCGAATCCCCACAATTGTCACAGAGAGAATAAAGAATCTGTGGAGTGCTTTAGGATAGGACATCGAATTCCTTCGTTCCTACCCTTCTGTATTCCCGACATTTTATATTAAAGCGAATTTTTTAGAACCAGTTTCACGGAGAAACTATGACTATTGTTGTTTCAAAGTTTGGCGGCACTTCGATGGGAAATTACGAGGCAATGTCTCGTGCGGCCGCCATTTCCATGGAGAGAAATTCTTCCATCGTTTGTGTGTCTGCGACCAGCGGAACTACGGACAAGCTGATTGAAATCGCCAAATGCGCTTCCACTGGCAAGATGGAAGAGTGCGAGAAGTCTGTTTTCTCCGTGAAAGAACGTCACACTGGGCTGCTGAAAGAAGTGAAAGCAAACGCTGAAACCGAAACTCAATTGAATGGTCTCTACACTGAGCTTGATCTCTTGGTGCAGAACCTGTCTCTTCTGAAAGAGCTTACTCCCAGGGCCTATGATCATATTTTAAGTCTTGGCGAGAGAATGAGTTCGCTCATTTTCCGCCAGGTCTTAAAATCACAATGGCCGAACCGCGAAGTGCATCTTCTTGATGCACGTACGGTGATCAAGACTGACTCTAACTTCGGGAAAGGCACTCCGCTCATCGAAGAAATTGAAAAACAATCCAGGACTCGTCTGCAACTTGACGGCAAAAATGTTTACGTCACTCAGGGTTTCATCGGCTCCGACATGCAGGGAAATACGACGATCCTCGGTCGCGGAGGTTCAGATTTTTCTGCAGCACTTTTCGCCGAAGGTGCTCACGCTGACGTTCTTGAGATCTGGACCGACGTTGCGGGGGTAGCAACAACAGATCCACGTCTTGTGAAAGAAGCAAAAATCATCAACGAGCTTTCCTATCAGGAAGCTGCCGAGATGGCGCAATATGGGGCGAAGGTTCTTCACCCGGCAACGATTGCACCAGCAGTTCGCAGAGGCATTCCGGTTTTCGTGGGATCAACATTTGAAAAAGATCTTCCCGGAACATGGATCCGCTCACAAGTACAAAACAAACCAGCGGTTCGCGCGATCACTCAGAGAAAAGCGCAGGCGCTTCTCACTATTACGACTCCACAAATGTATGGAGTCTACGGCTTCATGTCTGAGATCTTCGGCGTCTTCGGACGACATCGGGTTTCAGTGGACTGTGTGACGACTTCAGAGATCGCAGTTGCGGTCACGGTCGAAAAAGCTACTCTCGAAAACGAACGTTTTATCAAGGATCTTGAAAGTGTCGGAAAACTTCACATTGAATCTGGGCATTCTCTTATTTCTCTTATTGGTAACGAGCTCACTAACCGCGCTGCTCTCGCGAAGACCATCTTCTCGTCGCTCGAAGACGTGAACATCCGGATGATGTCTCTCGGGGCCTCTCAGTACAACTTCAACTTCCTCGTGAAGGAAGATGAAGCATCGAAGGTAATTCAGCGTCTCCATAAAACGTTGATTGAGATGACATGAAACTCGCACTCATCGGAAAAGGCAAAACCGGCGGGAAAGTTCTCGAGCTGAATGCTCCGGGTGTGGAGATTACCGTCTTTGACCGTTCCCATGAACCGACATTTGAAAAACTCACAAAATGCGATGTGATTCTTTCTTTCCTCCCTGGTGATGCGTTTTCCGAGCTCATTCCGCTTCTCCTTGAAACAAAAAAACCCGTCGTGACGGGTTCCACTGGTTTCAAGTGGCCGGAAAATTTTGACAAAACTCTCCGCGAAAAAAACCTCACGTGGATTTATGCCACAAACTTTTCTCTCGGTGTCGTGGTCTTGAAACAACTCATCGGGCGTCTCAATCAGGTCTCTCATCTCTTCTCCGAAAAAACTCTTTCGATCCACGAAGTTCATCACACCAAAAAACTTGATGCTCCATCCGGAACAGCTCTTTCCATGAAAGAGTGGCTGAAGGGCGATTGTGAAGTGACATCGGCAAGAGAGGGGGATGTGGTGGGCCTTCATACTCTCACTCTCGAGACGCCATCAGAAATTATCCGCCTCGAGCATGAGGCCAAGAACAGAACGCTCTTCGCGGAAGGCGCGGTCTGGGCAACAAAGATGATTACAAAAGTACAACCAGGACTCCATTCATTCCAGAAAGTGGTCGAAGACCATCTTTCGCTTTAAAGGAAATTTTATGAACATGAAATCCTATTCTCTCTGGACCGCGGTCATCACTCCCCTCCTCGATAATGGAGCAGTGGATTTTGATTCGCTCACAAAAGTTTGCCGCCAGCAAATGGAAGCAAAAAACGGCCTTCTGATTCTTGGCTCAACTGCGGAAGCATTGAACCTGAATCTCGCGACCAGAAAGAAAATCATCGAGCATGTTCTCTCCCTTGCTCCCACAACTCCGGTGATGGTTGGCGTCGGCGGAAATCTCATCGAAGAGCAACTCGAGTGGATCAAATATCTTGAAACTCTCCGTATCGATGCTTACCTCCTCGTGACTCCACATTACGCAAAACCGGGCCCACGCGGACAGCACGATTGGTTCAAGGCCCTCATGGATGCGGCCACTAAACCTTGTATGCTCTACAACGTTCCGGGAAGAACTGCAGTACCGATGTCGACCGAAGCGGTTGAGCGCCTGCGTACGCATAAAAATTTCTGGGCGATCAAAGAGGCCTCAGGTTCAGTGGATAAAATGAAGGAATACCTCAAGGCTTCCGGCAATGGTGCCGTCTTCTGCGGTGATGATGGACTCCTTCCGGAATTCACTGCTGCGGGCGCGTGCGGACTCGTTTCCGTTGCTTCGAACTCATGGCCGAAAGAAACAAATCTCTACGTCGAGCAATGTCTCAATAAGTCTTTTGATGCCAAGGAACTCTGGACGAAAGCGGCGAACTCACTTTTCGTTTGCTCAAATCCGGTTCCGGTAAAGCGTCTGATGTATGAAGTGGGAACGATTACTACGCCGAAAATGGCGGCCCCACTTTCTCATGAAGACATGCTCTCAACTGCTCCGGTCATGGAGGCCAACGAGGCCGTCCATCGCTGGTACAACTCTCAGAAAAAGGCATAAGTATGAACTGGCAGGAAACACTCGATCTCCTTGAAAAAGGCATGGTCCGTTCCGCTTCCAAGATTGACGGGAAGTGGGTCGCCAACACTGAAGTGAAATCGGCGATCCTTGCTGCGTTCAAGGCAGGAGAGCTCGCGCAGTTTCCGAATGGTTTTGTGGATAAACACAACCTTCCGGCACGCGAGTTCACACCCGCCGACAAGATTCGTATGGTCCCCGGCGGATCTTCCGTCCGCCGTGGTGCCTACGTTTCTGCCGGCGTAATCATCATGCCACCGGCCTATATCAACGTCGGTGCCTTTGTTGATTCAGGCACGATGGTGGATTCTCATGCACTTGTTGGTTCGTGCGCGCAGATTGGTAAAAACGTTCACCTCTCCGCCGGAGTGCAGATCGGCGGCGTTCTCGAGCCCGTTGGACAAACTCCGGTTGTGATTGAAGACAATGCATTCATCGGCGCAGGTGCCGTGATCGTTGAAGGTGTGCAGGTTTCTGAAGGTGCGGTCATTGCTCCAGGAGTGGTTCTCTCGCGTTCCATTCCGGTTTATGATTGCGTGAAAGAGCGCGTGCTTGAAATTGGTGAACCGATCCCCCCATACGCAGTTGTGGTGACAGGATCACGTCCGGTTTCAACGAATCTCAAGTGGGCCGGCGAACAAGGTCTCACCCTTCGTTGTGCGATGATCATCAAATACAAAGATGCAAAAACTTCGGCAGCACTGGAGCTTGAGTCTTGTCTCAGATGATCGAAGGACTCATTCAAAAATACGATTCTTCTTTTTACTTTTATGACCTTGATGGATTTGAAAAACATATTCAATCCATCAAGGCGACACTTCATCCTGACGTCAAAGTCTGGTATGCGTGTAAGGCCAATCCTCTCTCTAAAATTCTTTCGATCCTGAATGACAATGGCTTCGGCACAGATGTGGCAAGTCTTGGTGAACTTCATCAGGCGCAGACTGCCGGTGTAAAAAATCTCATTGCCACAGGACCTGCAAAATCTCCGGCGTATCTGGGAAAACTTCTCGATGCTGGTGTATCGACAATTGTTCTCGAGAGTATTCAGCAGCTGCGTGACCTCAACCGCATTTGCGGAGAACGTGGAACAAAACAAAAAGTGCTTCTTCGCCTGCAGCTTGAGTGGTCCGGCTCCCTTAAAAGCGTTCTCGGTGGCTCGGCGATCACTCCATTCGGTCTTCATCCGCAGGACTGGGAAAAAGAAAAATTCTCGGAATATGCGAATGTAAACATCATCGGTCTTCACTGCTTTCAGTGGGGAAATATCCTTGATCCGGAAAATCTCGCGAAAACCTGGGATGAAACGATTTCCCGTTGTGTGGATTTCGCTAAGAAGATGCATATCGATCTTCAGGTGCTCGATCTCGGCGGCGGTTTGGGTATTTCCTATTCTGACGATCGCGAACTCTCCTTTTCTCATGTGCATGACATTCTCATGACGATGAAAACGAAGTATCAGCTGAAAGAAATCTGGCTGGAGCTCGGAAGATTTTCGATCGGTAAATTCGGACACTATTATACGAAAGTGATCGACATAAAAGACGTGCGGGGAAAAAAAATCGTGGTCACTGAAGGTGGTATCAATCACCTTGCTCGTCCGGCACTTGTGAATGAGGCCTTTCCGGTGAGTGCAATGAGAGCTGGCACTGATACCGTTTATTCACTCCATGGCCCGCTTTGTACCGCTCTTGATTATCTCGGAGATCACAAGCTTCCGCATGATTTAAAGTCAGGTGAATGGCTTCATTTTAAGAAGACCGGTGCCTATGGATTTACTGAGTCCATGCCTTATTTTCTCTGCCATAACCTCTGTGGCGAGGCCTATGTTCATCGGGGCGAAGTTGTCATGGCCCGTACCCCGGAAGAAAGTGCCATCTGGATGAGGTAAATCCGGCCTTCTAGTAGAATGAAGGCATGAGAACTCTATTATTTTTAACCCTATTTCTCACTTCACTTGCCCATGCGGGCGTCATCTTCTCGATCGGCCCATCGGCGGTCACTGGATATCAATCTGAGGCCGAGGCGCCGAATGGAAAAAAATATTTCGACGGCAGCGGCACTCTTGGTTACAACGCCGGCGTTGAGTATCCGATGCTCAGAAATTATCTGAGCTTCAACATGAATGTCTTTTACGCAAGACTCGATGCCAAGACTCAGTATCACGATCCTACGACAGGCCTTAACATCAACGATCAGAAATCTTTTCTCTCACACACCGATGGTCTTATTGGTGCCAAGATTCGTCTTATCAATATGAGACACCTGAAAATTTTTGCAGGTGCGGGCGGGCTCTTCGGTACCGCGAAACTTCGTCACGATAAAGATGATTACATCCAGAAGCATGGTGCACTTCCGGCGAATTTCAAGGAAATCGAAAAAGCGAAGAATTTCGGACACTATCTTGAGGCAGGGACTGAACTTATTTTTTCTAAGGCAAGCGGACTACGTCTTCAGGCGCAACTTCTGAATTCAAGCACTGAAAAATTTCAGACACTGAACAAGAAGGCCATCAACGGCTCCTATGCAGTCTACACCATTCAATACATCCACTATTTTGAAAAACTTCTTCCAAAGTAATTTCATGAAAATTCTTTCAATCTTTTTCTTCTTTTTTACTTCAGCTGCCTTTGCCTATGAGTGCTCCATTCAGGCAGAGTTCTATCGCGGCCTTCCGGTTTTCCTCGGCACCACAGGTACAATGGAGATCACGACAGAAAATATTCTCGTCCTGAATAACAGAGGCACTGGTGTTCAGAGCGAAACCAAAGGGAATACCGTTCGCTATTTTTACCCGGCAGAAAGAATCGAGGCACACGTGATCAAGACAACTCTTGATAATGGTGATGTCTCGGTTATCACTGCTCCGAAATATTTTAACTGTAACGTTCGTCACGCACTTCTGCGCGGCCAAAAAATTCTTTCGCTTTCTTATTGCTCAGTCGATGGTTGCCGTCACTTAAATCGTGAAGTGTGTTCGGCACTTGGGAAAAACTTCAGCGAAGAAACTCTGAAAACCGCGAAGAACCCACTTACTTCAGTCTTTGATACAGAAATCCAGGTGAAGGCAATGACGAAGTCTCTCCATCAGGAAAATTCTCTTCTCATGCGTGAGTACCACAAACTCTCCCAACACTCTCAACGCGTTCTGGGAGTCAGCATGACTGACTATGAAACCGAAGAAGGGTCAAGCGCGCCTCACGGGCTTTTTAAGCTCGGTGGAATTCTCAGCTCTGAGACGGAATATTGCCGGTCTCTCGAGCGACAGGGCATGTTCTGGAAGGAAGATCTCCGGCCTTCGAAATTCCTGAAAAAGACCGAGTAAAAAACTTTGCCCGTTTTTGCCGGTCTCCTGTCCTCCGCAATCCTACGTTAAAATAAAAAAGCACTATGATGGGCGCCAAACCTTTTCTCTTCACACTTTTTTTATTCTCACTTTCCGCACATGCCGGGCGCTTTATGGCGTACCTTGGCGGCAGTGGTGAACCCCCAGGTGATAAAACGATCTTTGATTCGACGGTCACGCCTATCGGGCGGTACGCTTTCAAGGGCGGATACAATGTCGATGTGGCCTTCGATGGAGGTCATGCGACCACCGAACAAATCGTCAGTTCCAATTTCCCTCAGTCACCGAACAAACTTTTTACTGCAGAATCTTATGATGCTGTGATTAAGCAGTACGAAGAAATGATTAAAAATGGTGCTATGAAAACTGGCGACCAGGTGATGCTCGTGATTGACTCTCACGGGGCCAAACGTGGTGTCGCTGATAAAACTCATGTCATTGCTTCCGGTAATGGCCAGGCCACTGATCTCCTGAGTCTCAAGGGTTCTGAATTTGTTTCCCTTGATCGTCTTATCCCACTTTCAAAGCTTGCTGAAGAAAGAGGCATACGTCTGGCGGTAATTGATCTCAGCTGTCACTCCGGTGCTTCCATCCCTCTTGGAAATACGAAAACCTGTGTTATCTCTGCCAGCGGCACGGATACGTTTGCCTACGGCGGACCCGACGCAGGTCTTTTTGCTAACAGTTTCCTGAACGCACTATCGAATGCCAATAATCTTGAAGAAGCGTTCCTCGCTGGCCGTGGACAATCTCGCGACCGTGCCTTTCCGATGATCTCAACTCCCGAAGGAATGAGACTTCAGGATCGGCTTTATCCAGAGCTCTTCCGGTATCTGAATTTTCGCCAGGTGAAAAATGACAAGCTTGCTGATGAACTCACGACTTCGGTGACCTCAGGTTCGTGTCAGCAAGAAGAGGGCCAGTTCCGCGATCTCATCAACCTATCCCGTGAAATCGAACGCGCTACTGATGGCATTGATCTGGAAAATTTCCGTCGTGCTCTCGCGGCCTATCATGATTACCGAAAAAATCTCCAGAACGAGCTCCGCCTCGTTGGTGGAGATGTCGTTGGTCAGATGCGAAGACTCTGTTACACGTCTACCAAGTGCGATGACTTTCCGGTCTCGGGTCTCATTGCGATGAATCCGGATACCCAAATCGAATATTTCCGCCGACAAATGTTGACCGAAAAAAATGCGAAGGACAAGGCCCACTATCAGGAGCTCATCACTTTCAATCAGAACGCGAAAGTGGCCCGTGAAGAAATTTTCCGCCAGTATCCACGTATCAGTAGCTATAACTCGATCATTCAGAACTATCCGAACCTTGCCGTCCGTACCGAAGAGCTCGCGGGCCAGGTCGCGGTGGAATCTCGCAAAGTTTATTCCGCACTTTATCGTCGGGACACTCCGACGAATGCGTGTAGGGATTTCGTTCTATGAATCTCCTTTTTGCTCTCCTTCTCTTTGTCCCGGTGTGGGCCTCACCCTGCACGCGCTATCAACTCCAGGGTGAAGTCCGTCACTTGAAAGGCGATAACTTCCAGATCGTGGTGAACAAAGACACAAAGTCAGAACAGAAATTTCTGGTGAAGGGCGATCTCGCCTTTCAGATCACTCCCTATCTTGGGAAAACTGTCGCGGGTGAATTTGTCGTAAATAAGCTCGAAGTTCTGAAGATCGAAAAAATCGAACTCACTCTCCCCGATCCTCTTCATCACGACAAAGAGTTAGAGCGTCTTGCAGACGTACCCTGTCCTAAGAAAAAATAATCAGGGAACTTCCCAGTGAATGAGATCCGTTGAGCGCGCGATGCCGAGGCGATTGTCTCCGCGGCCAAGATACGAATCACCTTCCGTCGTTCCCGCGTAGATGAGATAAAAATATCCATCATACTTCCGCCAGTCTTTGAGATGGGCAGCGTTTGCGAGATCAAAGGTATTGAAGGTTTCGCGAGGAACATCCAGCCGCGTGAGCGGGCCCCAGGAAAGATAATCAGAACTATTGAGTCGAGAGAGATACGGCAAATGGCCTTTGCCGGTCATCAGCAAATGAAGAACGCCATCAAGCCCAATCAGTTCACCATTTTCCATCCAGTCTTTGATGGGACGACCAAGAGTTTTCCAGGGACCTTTGAGATCTGTTGCGACAGCGATTTGAGATTTCTGGAAAAGCTTTCCTGTCTTATAAACCAGAACATATTGATTGTTTCTTTTCGCGAGAGTCGCATCTATCAGGCGCTGCCAACGGGAAATGTTCCCAGCAAGTGGTTGATGCTTTTCCCAGTGCTCAAGATCAGGAGATGTGGCGTAGAAAAGATGATTAGGCTTGAGAAGCTTGTCGCCCCAGGAATTGTAGGACATCACAAAGCGATCACCGTCTCTCATCACTTCCGGTGCGGCGAGACCCTTGTAACCAATTTCTTCCCCACTCCAGACAAACAGTGGTTCAGAGAATGTCACAAAATCTTTCGTCTTCACTCCCGAGATGTGACTGGCGATCTTTCCACGAGACTCAAAAAACGCGGAGAAAAAAACATAGAACTCTCCGGTTTCCTCACGATAAATCATCGTGGCATCTTTGACCGACCAGGCCTCATGTTGGTAGACCGGATTCTTTAAACGTGCCCAATCGACGAATGCGTGAGTTGTAACGCTCAGGAAAAGCGCGATAAGGCCTAGAGTTTTCATGTTGTCCGGTCTCCGGGCCTCTGAAATATTTTCAGGCCCTTCAGATATCTAACATGCCAACGCCTTCGCGGTCTATATAGGGCGCTATGAAGTTTTTCATTTGTTTTCTCGTTCTCGTGGCCACTCTAAGTGCCCACGCGCAACCTCAGCAAAAGGCCTGCGGACAGGCAGAAAGACGTCTTATCCGGAGCTATAAGGCCACTGCCTTAAAAGAAACAGAAAGAGTCATTACGGACGTTCAGAGAGCTCTGACAGACCCCCATCTCAGCTGGAAAAACTGGCGCAAGCTCCATGTCGCCGAAGGGATCCTTCTTTGCGCTCATGCACGCATGAAAAATCTCGACTGGGTCTGCGCCAAAAACTTCAGTCAGGAAGAAGTCGCCCGCACGTATCCCGTGATCTCCAACAAAGTTTATCTCTCGGATAGATTGTTAAACGATAAAGATGCGCGCTTTCCACCCGCGGTTTTTCTTCATGAGGCCACACACCAGTGCGGAACAACTGATGCCCGCTACTTCAAAGACGGCGAAAGGCCGGGCGACAGCAATTACATTGGCTGGCAAATGATTGCTGATACGTACTGGTATTGGGCGGAGAATGGATTCTGTATTCCGGGAATTAACTGCTAAAAAAAAGGGCGCCGAAGCGCCCTTTTGAGATGCGATTAGAGAGTCACAGTAAGATCGTAGCTCCAGCTGTCTGTTCTAGAACCCATGCAAGATGAGCGCTTAGAATTCACAGTTACACCTGGGAACATTGGGATCACTCTGTCGAGGAACTCAACGTTGAATGAACAAGAATCTTCGCTGTGGTTTCTGAGTTTAACGTTCGAAGTTGTATCGTTGCCAGAAGGAACGACTGCATCGAAGCGAGCGTCGATCATGACAGGCATTGACCAGCCCATCTCAATTCCACCAGAGCAAGAAACGCGAACGTTCTGAGCGCCAAGTGATTTGAGGTGAGATTCAACTTGTGATTCAGCAAATGAACAAGAGTAATAAGTAGTAGTCCAACCAGAGTTAGTCAGCGGGCTCCAGCTGAGTTTTCTAGAAACAACTTCTGAAGCGAATGCTGTTGAAACAGCGAAAAGACCAACAATGAAAAGTGAAAATTTCATAAGTCCTCCTAAGGGATAATAGAATTTATTTCTACCAAGACCGGAATGATCGGACAACACATAAGGACATGAAATTTCGTTGAATTATGGGGGTAAGGGAAATAAAAAAGGGGCCCTGCACGGCCCCTTCTTTGGCTTCGATTAAGGCCAGAAATCCCTCTCTGGTCAATCTATCTTCCTTGATTTCTTAATTGTTGCTTATATAAATCTTAAGATTGATGAATCGAAAAGAGAAACGCGGAATGTCTTACAAATGCTTTCCGGCGGGGGGTCTAAGCCGCAGGTTTTGTGCGAAACCTTACCGTGGCCTTCAAAGGTTTTTCCGGGCGGCGATTTTTAGGGAGTTTTGGGACAATTTTCTGGCCCAAGTTTCACCATTCCACGCTCAACTTGAAGCGGATCAGGAACAGCAAAATCGATTTTGATCACGGAAAGAACTTTTGTCCCGGAAACCGGATCTCCTGACGGAAGGATGAATTCACCTTTCAAACTTTTTCCGGCGTAAGGTGCGAGCTTGGGAAGATCGTGCTGTTGAAAAAAGAATTTCCGTTCAAGACGAGTGCCTTCATGGACTATAAGCACATACTCGCCGTTAAGAACTTTCACATTACCTTGCAGTTCAAATTTTTCGCAATCCCTGGCAAGGACTGCAGATGAGATCATGAGAAGAAATAAAAGAAATCTCATAACCGGAATTCGCGGCATGGGTTAGGCCCCTGAGTGGTACGGCCTTTTTCATCGACCATTTCTTTATAGAGTCTTCTCTCTTCATGGGAAATTCGGGAAGCGAGTTTTTCTGTACGCCGTTCGAGATTCGGATAGTTCTTGAAAAAATCCGGATAACCGGAGACTGCGGGGTTAGAAAGAAGTTCATTCTTCCAGGCCCTCGCCTGAATGAGAGAGTTTTCCCAGCTTTGATAGAAAGCTGCTGACGAAGGAGTGCGAATCGCACTTTCTCTGGCGAGTTTAATAGTGGCCTCAATATCCATGGCAAGAACTTCTTTCCCCGTGTACGAGATGCAAGCCCCACCGGAGCAGAATTGACGAGATTCAGTAAGGGCAGGATTGAGGACCATGCCACGAAGACTCTCCTGAATCTCGTGTCTCAGGGACTGATATTCAGTGACTGCCTCACGGAGCTTTCTAAAATTACTGTGCGATATATCTTCCACTGCACTTAAAAGACTCTCGAGTTCGGAAAGCGATTGGTTTTCC
>JBJMLZ010000230.1:0-6082 GCA_045805035.1 Bacteriovoracaceae bacterium | reverse complement strand
GAGACGTTTCCGATCAGGTCATCTGAATTCTAAGATCATTAATAAGTTCGGTGACACCTGGAATGTTTCGCACACATTCATCCGCTGCTTTCATCATTGAGCGCTGGGAAACAATGCCCGTCAGAGTGACCTTGCCGTAATCCACATCCACTTTAATGTCAGTCGCATCGACGTGCATGTCATCGGTGAGGGCCTGGATGACTTGTTCTTTTAATTGCTCGTCGGGAACGCCGAATTCTTCCTGCATGTTCTGGCCAGTTTCGCCGTACTGAATGTGTTCCTTGGGCGCGGAATTTTTATCGGTGCCGCCGTAGTTACTCTCAGACATCCATGAATGATTAGGCATTTGCACTCCTTAATTCGTTGAAGACTTCCCAGACACCAGGGAGATCCGCCACGCAGTTTTCCGCTTCCCACTTCATTTCGCGATTGGGAACCTTGCCGCTCAAGGTGACTTCACCATCTTTCACCTTGATAATGATCTGACTCGCGTCGACTTCGGGATGAAGATAAAGCGATTCGCAAACCTTCTCGTATAATTGATCGTCCGTGGGCCTGTAATTCTTCGGGCCCTTTCCGAAATGAGTTCCGGTTTCTTTCAATTCGTTGGTTTCCTCAATGAAGGGATAGAGGTCGATATAGGGATTGTGGATGGAGTCGTTAAAATCTTCTCTGGGCATAAGAACCTCCCGTTAAAAAAGTTTATTCGTGAGCACAGCGCCGTGCCTCGCCGCCGGGAATCAGTAATAATTGTCAAAAACGTTTCCGGAGGAAATATGCTCAAGATTCTCGCGCTCTCTTTGCTCATGACGAACGCCTTTGCGGGCACTCTCGATACCGTCTGTGAACAGGCCACAAAGTTTGAGCCGAGCTTCACGATGGGCTACGTCGCTCACGGTGTGAACCCGTATAAGTCGGTGATTGAATCATTCGACGGCAAAGTGATTTCAGAAGCTGCGACTCAAATCAGAGCGATCGTTGCCGACGCGGGAACAATCTGGGCACTCACTCCGACTCAACTCGTGCAAATCAACATGCAGGATGGTTCAGCCGAATTCACTCACGATGTGGTTGGCGCAAATTCCATGGTTCAGTTCGGAAGAAGACTCATGATTACGAGAGGCCTTGGCGGGATCATGACGATTGATATGGACACGCATGATCTTGGCTGGGAAATGACAGATGAAGATGTTTGGTCAGGCGGTATCACTACTGACGGCGCCGTTCTTTATGTCGCTGCGGCCACCAGCCACGACAAAGGTTTCACGGGCATTCTCACCATCGACCCTCTCACCGGAAATATCATGAAGAGAACTTCGTATGATGTTCAACGTTGGGGCGTAATTGATAATTACGCGAAGGCGCGCATGGCGGGCGAGAATCTCGTTCTCAATAACGGCGGCTGGATTCATTTGATTACGAAAAAACAAATTCAGGACGACAAAGCAATTCGTCCGCGCTGGGTGGCAGAAGTTGTGCCGGCAAGCGGCCAGGTGAACGCACATTACATGATGATGTCGGGTGATTTTCTTATCCACGACGGTCAGGTTATGGGATGCGGAGTTTACACTGCTGAGGAAGATTCACGCCTTGTGAGAAAGAGCAAATTGGTGCACTTGAAACTTCCTTAAGATCTAAAGCAGTCTGTAGATAATCATTTAGAAATGTCTAAAAATGGCTTCATGGACCAGGAGGGTTTCATGAAGTCATCACCGGAAAAATCCGAATCACTCAAGAAAGCATTAGGTATGCCTCGTCCATTCGATGAGGCGGAATACTATCAAAATAACAAAGTCGAGATGGGCGGCGATGACGTCATGGATGAGCCGGAAGAGTTCGAGGAAACGGATGACCTCGACGATGATGACGACTATGAGGACCACGAATACTACGGTGACGATGAATAAATGAGATCGGTGGCCTTCATGGACTTCGCCATTTTAAGCCATTGCCACCCCTGATGGGTGTGCTTCCCCTGAAATTTAATTTTTGAGCTGTGATAGTAGGGCATCGTCGGAAAGAGATGGTGAAGGGAGTGATGATTGAATCCCAGAACCAGCCAGCGAGTCATCCAAAGTGGAAGCTCGACGGTGTGGCTGTATTGATCCTGCTCCCAAAGTCTTTTCGGCATCACCAAGGAACCGCGGGAGTGATCCATCGGAAGATGCACATGTTGGGTAAGAAGCGAAACATCCCCGAGATTGAGATAAATAAAACTACTGAGCCCGAAATAGCGGAAGTAATTCCATCCCAGAAAATAGATTGTAGTCCCATGAGCAAGGAGTACGAATAAAATACTTCCCCAGACACTCGCAAGTTTTCGGTGCGAATTATTCTTCGTGAAGAAAACCGTCACGATGTAGTGGATCGAGATCACTGGTATCCAAAGCTTCCAGCAAAAATTGAGAATCGCGAGATTGAATTTTGAAGTGCCTTTTTCAAGATTCCTCATCGTGGGATCAAGATCAAGCCACCCCGTCCAGCGGTGATGATCAAAATGAATGAACTTCCACGAATAGTAGGGAATAAAACAAAAGAGCGACTGTGAGAGTCCGATCACATCATCCAGACGACGCTTGGTGGAGAACGCGTGATGCCCGCACGCATGGAGAATCGCAAAACTTCTCCAGAAAGCAATTCCGAGAATGATCTGGCCTGCGATCCACAATTTTCCAGTGGAAAGCCAGAATCCCAGAACAAGAATCAAAGTTTGAAGAAGAACTTCAAAGAGAGCGGAAGTGAGATCAGGTCTCATCGACTCAGTATCTTTAGCGAGGAGCTTGTACGTTTCTTCGTTCATAGCTCACTCGTCCGGAGCTCTTTCCAGTTAAACTTATCCATCCCGTGATGAAAGATGAGACCCGTCGCCTTCGGATGAATATTTTTTTTCGTGAGATTCGCACTTGCCTCAGATCCTTCGGGCTCGCACCACATGTGCAGCTTTCCCGGTTGAGGTTCCACCGAAGCAAAGTCGAAGGCCTTCACTCCCCATTCCAGATGCAAGAGCGGAATAGGAGCGCCGGAACTTTTTAACACGAGATCTTTTTTCCCGGCGAGAGAGGAAAAGTGAGGATTCGGACGTCCAAGGATTTTCAGCGCGTCGAGCGTGTTTGCATGATCCTCATAGTAGAAATTGAGCTTGGTTCCCACTTTGAGCGGCGTCCAGGGGAAGTTCTCCATGATTTTCACGATGGGATTTTTCTTTCCATCTGCACTCACCATATTGAGGGCAAAGCCTCGCCGGCACTTGAGGTAATTGAAAAAGAAATAGCGCGAGAACAATTTACGGGGAATGCCTTTCCCGCGATGCTCGGGATGGACTTTCATGTCACACAGGTACCAGGCCTTATGCCGTCGCGAGATGGTCCCTGCACCGATGGAGATGATTTTTCCCTCGTGTTCGCCAAAATAGGTCACGTGAGGGCCGATGCGTTCGATGAAGCCGAGATAATTTTTTCCGTGGGAAATAGTGAACTCATCTTCGCCGAGGGGATAACGAAACAACGTCTCAAATTCTTCGAGTCTTTCCTGATGACGGGAAATGTTCTGAGACGTCAGACGCACGAACATCAGGCCTTCCTCGATTTCTCCCGGAGCTGTTGGTAGAGCTGAAGGAATGTGAGAGCACCGAGCATGAGGCCTTCGTCGATGGAGTCGCGATGGGTATCGTAATGAGGACGCACGATCGAGAAGAAATCCTCGGCGTGCTGGGTGTCCAGCTTCTGGTGAACGGTATAATGAATGAGGCGCTCATTCGGAAGCCAACCGCGCTCCACGATCGCCGTTCCGATGAAGTGAGAAATGTCGGCGAACATCCGCTCAATCATGCCAAGCGCAGCGATACCTTTCATGTAATGATGATGACGACAGATTCCATCGAGAGTGGAATTAAAGAGAAGCACCGGCGCTTCCGCATTCGGGAAATTCACATTCGTATTTCCGGTGAGGCGACGAACAAGTTCGGTGAAGGTGGCGCCGTGAGTGTCATCAAGATTTCCCTCGCCATGCTCTTCCCAGAGATTCTTGAGAATCTTCAGGCGATTTTTGTAATCCGGAAGATTCGCCGCCACAAGCGCGAGTGGTGAAGCGAAGTTTGTGACTGCGTAGTAAAACTGCTCTTGAGTCCGGATGAATTCATCAAAGCTCATTTCTCCATTCGAGAGATCAACGAAGAAAGGATTTTTCCGGAAGTCATAGGTCTTAAGAAAGATGGCGATCATATCGTTCATCATTTTTTCCTCGCAACGATGATGTGAGAATAGAAGAGACTCCGGTCACGCTCGACGAAACGTTTTCCCAGATCATGATCAATGTCAAAGTCAGGCCCCAGGTAATCCGCAACCGGAGAGTCGTTATTGATCTGACGGATGAGGGCCACCGCGCCGGTTTTCATTTCCTGAGAAAGTCTCTTGCAAGTCGCCCGCACTTCACTCCCGCTCGACCAATCGAAAATGTTCGAGAGCTGAAGAAGATCAAAGCTGGCAAGTGTTGTGATGGCATCAATACCGCCGGTCACGAGCTTCACATCACCCACATCCGGCAACTGCGAAAGATACGAAGGCGTATCAAGGAAGCGATCCAGAAAAATATGCTGAAGAAACGGATTGGTAGCGTAATCGGCGCGCGAAAGTCCCTTCTCAAAGGCCCGCTGGAAGTAGCGCGGGTAAGAACCTTTCGGTGCGTGTTGAATCGCAGCTTCGCCAAACATCGTGCGAAGAAACGAATCATGAAAGTGAAGATCAAAGCTCACCGGCCAGTAAGGAGAAGCGAAGATTTCTTTTGGAAAAGGTTTGTTCGAATTAAAAAGCATGTACGCGTCTTTCACGATGAACTCGGAGAAGAAATTGGCCCACGTACGGAAGAGTGCCTCGAAATTTCCGAGTTGAGTGAGAGAGACTTCGTAAGGGCCCTTCGCCTTTCTTTCAAAATGCGCGATCTGCTTCGGGTTGAAATCAAACGCAGTGACTTTCATGCCCGGAAATTTTTCTTTGAGTGCCAGGATCGTGTCGCCGGCGGAACAGACAAGGAGGGCCGACTGCGCCTGATGGCGCTCGATAAGTTCGATCTCAATATTCGGGTCCTCTCGGGTGATGGCGAACTGGACCGGCCGCTGAATGATCATACGGTCCTGAGTATACGGCGAAGGCGCGTTTTCCCTCGGAGACGTGAAAAAATGACAATCGCCGCCGTGACGAAAATTCAGGGGATAGGGGAAGCTATCGCAAGGGTTAAAACTTTCCAATCAGAGTAAGACAATGTCGGGAGCCTATCCAGGCGTAATTTATGTAATGTCTTCAGGTTCCCTTAAGTTCTCATCAACATCACAAGGAAGGTTTTTAGTGCGTTTGTTGTTCACTATGATGGCCCTTGGACTGAGCTTGAGCTCGTTCGCTGCTATCAATGTTTCCGAAGTTCAAAATAAGATCAATGCGACTGGTGCAAACTGGGTTGCTCGCTCTTCTTGGGTATCGGAGCTTGCTCCGCGAGAGCAGAAGCGTCTCATGGGTGCACGTGATGTCGTTGTGAACAGCCTCGACTACTCTGATGCATATTCCAAGTCGATGACTTATGAGTCAGTTGACTGGAGAAACATGAATGGCGTGAACTGGCTTGGCGACGTAATGAACCAGGGCAACTGCGGTTCATGTGTTGCTTTCGCTACGATCGCGACACTTGAAGCTTCAACTTCAATTTCAATGAATGCTCCATGGCTTCGTCCCATGTTCTCTCCACAAGCTCTCTTTGCTTGCGGCGGCGGCGGATGCGAAATGGGCTGGTACACGGATTCAGGTGCTTCAACTGTAAAAAGTAAAGGCGTTCTCGACAATGCTTGTGCTCCTTACACCATGGGCTCTGACGGAAAAGATGTTTCTTGTACTAACTTCTGCGCGAATCAAACTGAACGCACTTACAAGAACGTAACAAACACATTCAAGCCTTCAGGCGGATGGGGATCTAACTCTGTTCAAGCTGTAAAAGACGCTCTCAAGAAAGGACCACTGGTCACTTCGATGACTGTGTATGAAGACTTCCTCGCTTACGGCGGTGGTATCTACAAATCTACTTCTTCAAAATCTGTTGG
>JBJMLZ010000229.1:0-10240 GCA_045805035.1 Bacteriovoracaceae bacterium | reverse complement strand
TGAGCAGCTCCACCGACACCATCCACGTGACCTGCAGTCACAACAGTTCCTGCGATCGTCGTGACTGCTCCTGAAACCGGATCCAATCTTCGAATCACCTGGGCCGCGTAGTCCCCGATGTAGATGTAAGTTCCGTCATTGGTGATTCCCACTGGAGAAATGAACCGGGCCGCGGCACCCGTTCCGTCTGTGGCCGTACATGCGGCGGCAGTTCCCGCCACCGTCGTTACAGCTCTGGTGGAGAGATCAATTTTTCGGATCACGCAATTTTGATAATCGGCAACGTATAAGTCATTACCCAGGACCGTGAGGCCCTCCGGAGCATTAAAACGGGCAGCACTTCCCACTCCATCGGCATAGCCGGGTTTTGAATACGAACCCGCAAAATGCGTAAGAGTTCTGGTGGCGATATGAATGCGAACGATGGAATGTAAGGCAAATGTTGAAACATATAAATATGTCCCATCGGTCGCCATTCCGTTAGGCTCCGAGATGCGGGCGTCCGCTCCGACACCATTAAAATTCCCTGAGAGTTCTCTTCGTCCGGCCAGGAGATCGGTGCGCGTGAAATCCATAGAGGTAGACATCACGTCAGAGGAGGAAGTGAAACCAGGAGCACTGGCAGTCATTTCGAGTCCACCGATCAAATTATAATTGGTGTAAACCGTAACGGTCTTTGAACCTGAAACATTTATTTGCGCATTCTCAGTCGTGCAATTGGCGTCTGAGTAAATCTTTGCTCCTGCGACCGGACTCCCTCCCGAGGTGAGGGTAAGCGACAAGGAAACATTTTTTACTTTGGAGAGATGATTGTCACTGTTACGGAAATTGATCGTCCAGGCCGAGCAGTGACCTGTGAGCATGAGTGAAGGAGCAACTACTTCAATTGAGGTTGCAGGCGAATTCATCGTGATCTTGTTACAAGATACGATGAAGAAGAAGGTCGAAATAAGGGCCAGTATCAGCACTTGTTTCATAGAGGGGATTTCTCTTCACGTTTCGGAAGATTTCCCCTCACAGCTTACTTTTATACCGGAATTTACGTATTTCTTTGGGTTTAAGAGTGCGGACAAACTCATTTCAGGCATTTAGTGCAAGTTTTCTGAGGCGGAAAGGACCAGTTTCCCTATGGTTTTCCCTGACTCGAGCTCCTTGTGTGCTTCTGCCACATTTTCGAGCGGGAAAGCTTTTACGGGAGGCGCGATAAGCTTTCCTTCTTGATGCCAGCGCAGGAGATCAGTCATAGCTTCCTGAAAAAGATCTTTTCTCCCGAAGAGAAAAGATAAATTGAACGTGATGAGACTTTTATTCTCAGAAGTCATATCAAGCGGATTAAACCGCGGAGTGCGCAGGAAATCCTTCACGAGCTTGGGCCAGTTCACCTTCCCGCCAGTCTTGGGAAACATGGAGTGCGCTCCATACACCAGGAGCTTCCCGCAGGGAGCGAGATGATTGTAACTCTCTTTCATCGTCTCAACTCCATTGGCATCAAAAACCAGATCCACTCCCGTTAGTGCGTACTCTTCCACTTTCTTCCATAAGTCTTCGCTGGATTTATCGATGATAAAATCACAACCAAGTTCTTCGAGAAGTTTTCTTTTATGAGGAGACCCGATCACACCGATGGTTTTAATGCCTTTGATCCGGCAAAGCTGAACGAGTGAACTTCCCACTCCACCTGCGGCGGAATGAATGAGTGCAGTCATTCCTGGGCGAACCACAACGTTCTGAAAGAGAGCGTGATAGGCAGTCAGTATCACCGCGGGAAATCCTGCCGCTTGTTCAAACGACATGTTCTCGGGAATCTTAAAAAGAAAATCCGGATGAACGAGAACTTGAGTCGCATAGGAGTTAAAAAGTTTCACACCAAACACACGCTCACCGGTGTCTCTTCTCGTTCCCGCAAATTCAAAACCCGGAGTGATAGGCCAGCCCACAAAACGCTTCGCGGATTCATAGAGTCCCCAGCGGATAATGATGTCGGCGTAATTCACTCCCGCGGCTTTCACATCAACGAGAACTTCATCACCCACGGGAATAAGATCCGGGTGATCCTCCAGTTTCAGGACCCGATAATCACCCGGTGAATGAATCACGATTTTTTTCATCTAGAGTGTCTTGATAAAGGCATCGGCCTCTTTATTAGAGGCTTCCATGTCTTTCATGAGTTTCCCGATGTCCGTTTCAATTTTTGCGCCTTCAACTTTAAGGCCGGTAATCGCTCGGGCATTGAGATTGTGTTTCAAAAAGAGTACCTGATCATGAAGGCGATCCAGAACCGGTCCGATTCTCTTTTCACTCTTCACGAGCTTCTTTCTGAGATCACTGTATTTTTTCTTTGTTTCCGAAAGCTGCTCACCGCTTTTATGACGAAGATCTTTTGTCTTGATCTCATCCATTTCATCTTCCCACTCATCAAAAAGGTCGTTCGCGATGCGATCAACATTTTCGATTCGTTCATGAACTTCCTGCGCCTGTTCAGCGGCATCATCATAGGCATTCGCGAGCTTTTTTTGTTCGTGTTCCAGATCGCCACCATTGAATCCGTAAATTTCTTTCAACTGGGTGAGCGCATCCTTGAATGCTTCCTGCGTGTCCTCCTGCTCGTCTTTCACATGACCCACTTCTTTTTTAAAGAGATCACGCTTCTCGACACCTACAGTTTCCCACGCACTGTACTTCACCTTATTCACTGCTTTTTCCACGGGATTGGCGCAGCCAAAGGATACCAAGAGAGAAAGGATTAAAAGACTTTTCATCACACCTCCTTGTGTCTACCGAAGAATAGCAGGTAAGTTCTACATGGTCTTCCGGAGTATCGTGGACACTTTGTGGCGCGAACCTTAAATCAATCCAAACCGGGAGTTCTTATGAAGTTGTTGTTGCTCAGTTTCTTTGTTTCTTTGTCTGCGTTCGCCACGATGCCGGATTTTCCGCAGGGCCCGGATGCACGACTCACTACCGGTTCACTTTGCGACATGCCTACTGAGTATCGCTATCCCGAGCACATCGCTTACTGCGAACGGAACGTTGATACTTCCACTAAGAATGATATTTTTGTCGCTTACAGAAAGCTTGGCTACAGACTGCCTTCGCAGACACGGGCCGATTACAAAATTGATCACTACATCCCGCTTTGCATGGGCGGGGCCAATCACACGAACAATCTCTGGCCTCAACACGTGACCATTTACAAGCAGACGGACTCGCTTGAAGAAGCGATCTGCGCGAAGATGAATGAAGGGAAAATTCACCAGGCCGATGCGGTGAAGATGATGAAGGCAGTGAAGAATAATCTCTCACTCCTTAAACAGGCCTTCGCTCAACTCAACGCTCTTTAGATTATTTCTTAAATAGAGATTTGAACCAACCCACAACTCCACCTGACTTCGGCGGCGCCACTGGCGCTGCTTTTGTCGGTTGTGTTTGTGTTTGTGGTCTCGGTTCACGATGCTCACGCGGTTTTCTTTCCTGACGTGGTCTTTGTTCACGTTCACGCGGCGGTCTTTGTTCTCTCGCTTCTCGTTGCGGTCTTTCACCACGCGGACGACGATCGCGTCCACCATCACGGCCTCCGCGTTTGTCGCCACGATCACCACGCTCGCCACGCTCTTCTCTTGGCGGCAACTCAGGTGAAGTCACGCCCCGAAGCTTAGCAATCTCTGCAATCGTGCGATTATCTTTTCCCGGAACTGCAAGTGTTGAAGCAATTCCTTCTTTCCCACGACGGCCAGTACGACCAATCCGGTGAATATAATCTTCCGCTTCTTTCGGAACATCGTAGTTAATCACGTGAGAAACATCGTCGACATCAATGCCTCTTCCTACCACATCGGTCGCCACGAGGACGCGATATTTGCCTGACTTGAAGTCAGCGATCGCGGCTTCTCTTTGTGACTGAGGAATGTCGGAGTGAATGTAAGTCGCTTCAATCGATTTATCGTCAATGAGATCGCGCCACACAGAGAACACGCGTTCCTTGGCGTTGGTGAAGATGATCACCGTGCCTGGTTCTTCGCGTACGATCTTCCGGCACAGGCGCGCTTTCCCGCGCTCATCCACCCAATGAAGAATCTGTTCAATCTTCGGAATTGTATCAACGGTTTTCTTGATCGAAATTTCTTTCGGGTCTCTCATCGCTTCCCGCGCGAGCTTTTCCACCGCCGGAGCGAAGGTCGCAGAGAACATGAGCGTCTGTCTTTCTTTCGGAAGAGTTTCTGTGATGTTCTTGATCTGATTAGCAAAACCCATATCAAGCATACGGTCGGCTTCATCAAAGATCAGGCATTGGATGAAATCGAGCCATACGTTTCCGCGCTCAAGATGATCCACGAGACGTCCCGGTGTCGCGACAATGATGTGCGGAGAACTTGAGAGCGCTTCCTTCTCCACTGGGATCGAAGCACCACCGATGCAAACGACCGTCTTCAATCCGAAGGGCGCACCAAATTGCTCAAAGATGGCACCGGTTTGCTGTGCGATTTCACGTGTCGGACTTAATGCCAGAATGTATGTCCCGTTTTTACCTTTCCATTTTTCTACGACAGGAATGACAAACGAGGCCGTCTTTCCGCTTCCGGTTGGCGATGACACGAGTACATCCTGGCCTTCCATCACCAATGGAATAGCGCGGGACTGCACTTGCGACGGTGTTTTGTATCCGGCGTCTTCGATAAGTTTTAACATTTCTTGGGAGAGATTAAGATCGTTCCAGGAACGTTCAGCGTCAGCGATCATGATGGTCCTTTGTGAACTTGATTATGCCCAAGAAAAGTTGATCAGACAAATTCTTATGCAAACAAACGCCGCAGGTGAGCTCGATTCCTCCAGAGAAATTGATTTTTCGGCCGCAGAGAGACTCACTAGAATCGGGAAAGACGAAAACAACAGGAGGTTTTCCATGAAAAAGATTATCGCAGGAGTGGCAACACTTGCCCTATTTGCAACGGCAGTTTACGCACAATCAGGCGCTGGGAGCGCTTCTTCTTCCGGCTCAGGCTCAACCATGAGCTCTGGTTCAGGATCAATGAACGATTCATCTTCTGACATGGGCACTGGTTCATCAACCAGCTCAATGGATGAAGACGACAGCTCAAGCGCTACTGGTTCAGGCACAGGCGCAGGCTCTTCTTCCTCTTCGAACATGGGCTCAGGTACAGGTTCGGGCTCAGCAACTGGCTCAGGCACTGGTAAGGGTTCTGGTTCAACCAGAAATCCAACTGGCTCAGGCAGCATGGGCTCGGGTTCATCAAGTAACATGGGCTCTGGTTCAGCAACTGGCACTGGTTCACCATCTGCCGGCTCAGGCACAACGACTCCGTAATTCATTTGCCTAAAGACATGGGACCGGCGATCATTTTGACATGATCCCGTCCCATGCTTTTCCTCTTGCCATCACGAGATACAACTCTCCTTCTTCGTGGAAAAGCTGTGAGCTGATTCAGGAACAATTTCTCAAGAAAAATCAAGGCCTCTATCAGTGGAATCAGAACTCCGGCGAAAAATTGCCAGAGAAGATTGAGGGCCTCTTTATCACCGATCACCGCTGGCTCACGCCCACCCACCTGAAAGAACTTGGCCATTGTCGAAGCATGAAAGTGACTCTTTACCTTTACGGAGACTTCACGGTTCGCCTCAGAGATTTCCAGAATCATATGAAGGCCCTCTCCGGTCACGAAGTTTCTCTGGTGGTCGCAAGCGATGCGCAGAAGAAACTCGTCACAAAAATCTTTCCTGAGCACGCCGATAAAATTTCGGTTGTTCCGTACCCGTGTGAGCTGGATCAGTTTTCGTTCTCACCGGAGAAACGAAAAGCATTCCGGAAGAAAATCGGATTGGGAGAAGAAGAATTTCTTCTGGGATTTTGCGGAAGGATTTCAGCACAGAAAGGAATCATTGAATTAGTAAAAACGGTTCTAGAACTGGGAGATCAGTTTCAGGGAAAACTTCTGCTGGCGGGCCCGGTGCATGAGCATCCGTTCTGGCAATACGAATCCACGAGTGACGGAAGTTTTCTGCGGACGCTCGAAAAACTGAAAGCTCTTTGTGAGACAAAAGTGATTTTTCTCGGTGAGCTTTCCCGCGACGAGCTTCCTTTTTTCTATTCAGCGATTGATACCTTTGTTTCTTCCGGCCATTTTCATGACGAAGATTTCAATCTCACTCTTTCCGAGGCCATTGCTGCCAGGAGACCCTGTCTCGTGAGTCGCTGGGGAGGGCATCATCGCCTGGACGGCAATCCCCTGGTGAAGTTCATCAATATGCGCGAAACTGATACGATCTATTGTATCAGCGAAGAGTCGCTTGCTGCTGCCATCACGGGAAAAGAAGATTCAACCGTTTCACCCGTGCCGGAAGATCGTCCGTTATCACCCGAACAGCTTCACCGGGTGCATACTCAGGAAAATTTCCTAAGGGATGACTCCGGGAAATTTGATATTGAGTTATACCGCAGAATCTACTCCGCCTATCTCTGACGATTCTTTTTTTTCATTGCGATGTCTGAGGTATCTCTAAGCTCCAGGGAATACGG
This sequence comes from Bacteriovoracaceae bacterium, assembly GCA_045805035.1. Lineage (GTDB taxonomy): Bacteria > Bdellovibrionota > Bacteriovoracia > Bacteriovoracales > Bacteriovoracaceae > Peredibacter. The sequence continues at coordinate 3,708 of JBJMLZ010000229.1, read as the reverse complement.
AATCATTCCCAGGATAGGTTTGAGAAGTTCGGTGAATTCCCTTTGATCAATGCGGGAAGTGAAAAGCACGAGCTTGATCCGCGAAGAAAGAGGGCCTCGTTCGGTTTCGGCAAAGGCATCAACAACTCCATCAATACCGAGAAGAGAGTTCTCGAGGTCAAAAAGATTGATCTTCGACCCGCTCATGTTGGCGACCCAGTGGCGATCGGATTCAATTCTTCCCCAGCCTTTTTCTTCCTCAATAAACCGGTCTCCGTCGGGAACTTTTATCCCGTTATCAGTAAAGCGCAGGAGCCATGGTTTCTCCGGATGAGTTTCCGTCGGAAGCGCCCACGTTTCTGTCGTCCCGTATACTTGCTGGATGGAAAATCTGAATGATGAAGAGCGAACTTTTTCAGCAACTGCCGGTGGAAGTGAATCCGTGCCATTGTAAAAAACTTCCAGCCTCTCGAGAAAAGTATGAAAGCGTTGTGGAAAAGACAGCATATAGGCAAGCGCAGTCGGAGGACCGTGAAGGATATCAAGTTGAAGTGCCGCAAGTGCATTCACGTCTTCACGCAAGTAAAGATCATTGCCACCAAGGATACCGGAGAATAAAAACTCAAGTCCCGCGGCATGACCCGCTCTCAGCACTGCCCCTGCTCTCTTCCCCTGATAAAGAGTCCGCAGCTGAAACAATTTATCCTGAGGATGGGAAATGATTCTGGCAGGGCCTTCGGTTCCTGAAGTCGCGAGATAAATTTTTCCCGGCCCCGGCGTAAATGCATGTCCCGATCGGGGAACGACGGCAATTCCCTTGTCCAGTGTCGCAAAAAGTTGAATGATATTTTCTCTGTTCCATTTTTCATCAAACGAATGCGGCGATGAACACTTCGTCTCGTTTATCTTCGTCGCGAGCTCCAGGTAGGACAGTTCTCCGTCAGGAAGAGAAATGATCTTTGTGGGAAACTTCCTGAGAATCTCCGACCATTTCATGATTCTTTGACCTCATGGATGATCGCGGACAACGCTTCTAGATCGAGATCTTCAAAAGTGTGCTGAAGAAAAATTTTATGGAGGAATATGTTTTGTTGCTCCGGAGTGAAACCCGCAGTGGCCTCACTCAGGAATGAGGCCCATGACAAACTGTCCATAGTGAGAAATTGAAACTTGAGGTCACTCTTCTGGCCGGGAAACCTCTTCGCAAAAAGAGCTTTCAGCTCATTCATGAGAAATCCCTTCAAGGTTTGTGAGATGAAACTGGGGATATCCGGCAATATCGGAGGAGACCATTTTCCGGAGCTCACATGTTTCAGCATCAAAATGGAAGATAAAACCGAGAGTGCCGATGATGATATAGGTGCTGCCGTCATCAGCGAGAATCACACCCACGGGGCCCGGGACATCAACCACTTTCAGAAGTTTTCTTGTCTTGAGATCCCAGTAACTGATCACATTTCCGGTGGGATTCGTGACAAGTGCGCGGGCCCTTTTTGTGTCCACTGCTACACTGAAGTTCTCCAGTCCCGGCCATTTAAAATCGGACGGACCGGAGGGGACGGAAAAAGGTTCATTGAATTTTGCCATCGTGAAGAAAGCTGCCGGCCCATTGGCATTTTTTCCGGAAAGAAGACCAATGAGCTGGTGTTCATAAACGCTCAGGTGAACGATTCCAGCCTCCACCGGAGCTTCCATTGTTCCGGTGACAGACCCGTCACGAAGATTCATGAGAAGAACTCTACCGGAATGAATTCTCTCTTCGGCGGAATTTAATCCCGTCATCGCCACCGCAACTGTATTTCCATCCGGTAGAAGGACGCAATCATGGGGCCCGAATCCCGGAAGTTCAATCACCCGCGAAACTTCCAGAGATTCATTGTCCCTGAAAACCAGGCGCCCGGAAAAATCTTTTCCTCTTTCGGTCACCACGAACTCTTTCCCCTCTCCGAAAAAAAATCCATGCCCGTAGAGAAGATGATCCCCTGAGCTTGCCATGAAATATTTGAGGTCAATCGTACTGCGATCGACAATGCCGGCAATCGCGCCGAGCATTTCTCCCCGCGGGACAAGAAGAAGGCGCTTCGGATCACGCGGATGTTGAGCGACAAAGTGGGTGAGAAACTTGGTATTCTTGCTGTAATTGGTTTTGCCGGAGTAATCCTGAATAAGAAACACCGGAGTGTAGTCCGTATCACCGGCCTTTAGCTGCATGAACCCGTAGGCCATCAGTCCGTTCTTCATTTGAATCGCACTCCCCTGAGAGGAAATCTTAACATGGATTCCTAGATCACGTGTGTTCTGTTAGAGTGGTTTCATGGCCAAATTTCTTCCACCTATCGTGCAGGACATTCTGGGGGGAAAGATCTTTCGCCTGGATGACTTTCCCGTACAAACGCTGGTTTCTCATCGGAGTGATCGACGCGATCTTCCAAAGAATTTCGTACCCGGAAACAAGTATGAACTCAATCAAGACGAGAAAATTATTCTCCTGAAAACCTTCGAAGAAAAACTTGGTGTTTCCCTGAAAGACGAGCATTTTCGCCTGAGGCATTCTTCCCGGGCAGACGCTCCTGACAAGTATGTTCATGCTGATCCCTGGGACATTACCGGAACGATTTTCCTCGAGGCCTCTCAAGCTGAGGGCGGATTTTACCTTGAGTTTTTCCGTCACCTTTCTTCGGGCCTTCGCGAAATCATCCCCGGTCCTTCCACTAACGTGAAAGTGAATTTCCTGATTGATGATGACCGCATGGACCTTTCCCGCTGGGAGGTCTGGCACCGCGAAGAATACAAGTACGGCTGCTGCATCTGTCATGCGGGCAGGCTCTTTCACGCCCCCCCTGTTTGTGATTCCGCCGACGGTGGATGGAGCCTCGATTTTTTCATGAATGTTGCAGTTGAAGGAAGACCATGAAGGCAAAACTCGAGAGACTGAAATCACATGTCGCCTTTCTGTCATCACTTCTCGGAAAGGAATCTCCCCGCGTGGAAAATTCATTCGCTTCGCTGGTGGAGACAAAATTTGCGCTGATGAAAGCGCTTCGCCAGAAGAGTCAGCTCGCGGTAAATGAAATCATCACAAATAAGAACGTGAGCACTTTTCCTGCTCTTCCTGCCTTCCCTGAGATCAAAATCAGTTACAGTCAGCAGGAACTCACGCTGGCACTTGATCCCGCTCAGGATTTTTTTCATCCGCTCGATGGCAAAATATATTTTACTTCTTCCGGACAAACCGCGGTCAACTCTGTCTGGCTTTTTCTCGCTGATGTCCTGAAAGAATTTACGGTCTCAACTCCTTCACCTCTTTATCATGAAGCTGCTGCGTTCCTGAGATTACTTGCTCCGAAGTCGGCGTCCGGAAAAACAAAAGTGCTGTGTCTGGATTCCACTTCCTACGAAGTTGTGGCCTCAAAGCTTGAAGAGCAACTGAACAGTTGTGAGTGGGTCGTGGTCGACTCCACCTGCTGGGAAATGCAATCACCTGAAATGAAAACCGTTCTTCTCGAAATCAAGAAAAGGAATGTTCCTGCCTTTATCATCCGCAGTCACATCAAGCTGGATGCTTTGGGAGCTGAGTATGGACTCCTCGGTTCGATTGTTTATTTACCAGCGGGAAGTTCAGAAGCGCTCGTACAAGAACATGACAAGAAAATGAAACATGTCATTGCCATCACCCGCTCCGCCGCTTCCTATGAAACGCTTTATCCCTTCTGGACAAAAGATTTTTTG
>JBJMLZ010000228.1:0-3939 GCA_045805035.1 Bacteriovoracaceae bacterium | reverse complement strand
TGTGGGTGCCATGGCGGCGAATCTCCTCATCGTCTCAGGTGGACGTCTTCAGGCAGCAACGGATGCAGGGAACAAGATGACTCTCGAAAGTACAGACGGTATGAGTTCCTATGAACTTACTGCGGTCTCCAATCTTCCTTTTAAACTTTTCAACGAAACAACCGGAGCGACTATTGATACAAGAATGAATTCACTCACGGTTCACACTGCAATCCAGGCAGGTTCAAACCCAACCACGTGTAGCGCTGCCATTGCCGGGGCCATCAGATATAATTCCTCCCTCGGTGCGAATCAAGTTTGCGCGATGACGGATCCGATCTCAGGCGCTAGTTACAGATGGATAACTTTACAATGAAAATGAATGCTAAAAACCAATCCGGTGTTGGCCTCCTGGAGATTGTCGTCGGTCTCGGGCTCCTCAGTGGCGTCGTGTACGGTCTGATGACTTTCATGAAAGACATGAGCAAGTCGAAAGCGACTCACATGTACCGGGAAGATGTTCAGGCATGGACCAATGAGATTTTCAAGACGCTCTCGGACCGGGATGCTTGTAAAAATACTTTTGCTAACATGATGGCGGCGTCGGATTCTGCAACGGTCATTAAAGATAAGAATGGGAACGTAAAATTTTCTGTAGGGACTTCGATGGGGTCACAAGGAGTCAAGATAAGCAGCTTGTCGCTTGTGGACGTGACCGGAATGGATGACGCCGTTGAAGTGAAGCCCGGGGAACCGGGAAGTACACGTCTTGTGATAAAATTTACCCCTGTCCTTTCTTCTCAGACGAGTTCCTACGAAGTTCAAAAATCGATTAATCTCTTTGTCCTGACTACGGGAACTACGACGGCGAATGCCACGATCAAGGAATGCTATTCCCTGGTGAACGGAGGAAGTCTCCTGTGGTCGAAAGATCCTCTGAATGCGAATAACATTTATTACAAAGATGGATTCGTCGGCGTGGGAATAGAAAATCCGCAAACCGCTCTTGATGTCGGGGGACCAGTCGCGGTAACAAATGGGATTCACAATGTGCAGATGATTGGTAATTCCGCGCAGTTTAACTTCATCCTGACAGACATCACACGACCATTTGAATTTTTGAACAATGTCTCCGGCGGTTGGGCAGACGTCCAGGGCCGAAACTTCCTGGTGGACTCCTATATTCAGTTGTCGAGTACCGCAGATCCCTGCGATGCAACCGCGAACGGATCTATTAGATACAATTCCTCAACCAAGCAAGTGGAAATGTGCGAAGGCGGGGCCTGGGTCGCAAAGGCCTATGAAGAATGGTGTGTTCCTACCCGGCGCAATTATGAAAACGACGACAACGCCATGTGGTTCCATCAGAGTGATACGGCAAGAAGGGAAAAGGGCACAGGCTGCGATCGTGATCAGATCGATGAGCGCGCAGACAATACAAACTATTCCGACCTGAAGATCGGTAACCCTGACTACGGTTATCGCGTTCATCACGATGACAGCTCTAATCCTTGTGTGAATGATCAGAGTTGCCAGACATGGAGAGACATTGATCAATAAAATCTTAGGCTCTCAGAAAGGTATGGGTCTCCTTCAGGTACTCCTCGGATTTGCCATGGTCGGAGGCGGTGGGTATCTCGTGATGAAATCGGTGGAGGATTCGAACAAGTCCATTACGACAAACATGTTAACCGATGCGATGAATGACTACGCTACACAGATCAGTATGGTGCTCTCGGCTTCGCAGGCGTGTATCAACACTTTCGGGGGCCAGAACGCCAGGAACTCTGCAGTCCGAACAACAATAACAGATGCCGGCGGATTCGCGATCATCAACTCTGCCACGAACTATGGAACAAGCAACGTAAACATCGAGGGTATAAAGCTAAGAGACCCGGGAGTGGCAACTGATGATGTCAACGTGGTGACCGGGGGAGCGGGAACGACCTATGCGGAAATTACCTTTGGGAAAAAAATGAAAACATTTTTCAGTAACCGGAAGCAGGTGAAGAAAATTAAAATGTGGGTCATGACTGATGCCTCTTCCAACGTCACCAATTGCTACACCATGGCCGATGCCAATGACTCGGCCTGGACTCGTGAAACTCCTTCTAATAACATTAACTATACTCTCGGCAATGTCGGAGTAGGACTCCAGTCACCGACGCAAAAACTGGATGTCCTCGGCAGAGTTGCTTCCACTACGACGACGGGACAAAGGATGGCCCTCGGGGGAACTGCCTCTGAGTATCAGATTGCAGTGAACGCAGATCTTCCGTTAGTTTTCCAGAATTCTTCGGGAACGACAGCGAACGTGATCGTCAATAAGGCCAAGGCCGATGAAAGTTTCATCATAAAACCAACTGCTACCGCGGGAACGGCATCCGGACTGGCGTGTACTGCATCTCTGGAAGGTGCCATGCGCTCCCGGCAGATGAGAATTCATCCTTCCGCACATGGTTCTCCCGTTCTTACTGTGATCCGAAGTCAGATTTGTTCCGACTATGGAGGAACGTGGAAATGGCGAACATTAAAACTCAGAAAGTACACCATTGGCGGCGGTGCCACCTGCACTCCAGGCCTTGCGCAGAAAAACTGCACGGATAGCCGGGCGGCCGATCAGTAATTCACATTTTTTTTCTTTTCGGGACATTGCGCCGGGGGCATAATCTTTCCTGCTCGTTCAAGGAATTTATGAACCCTGCAGATAAGACTCAGGCCTTCCTCAAAATCGCGCCCCAATTCCAGTTAGGTCATCTTTTGACCGAAAGCTTTCATCCGGATACTCAGGAACTCTCGCAGCTCGTGAAAGCGGATGTGAAGAAAGCACACAAGCTTCTTCAGGATGTTGACCGCAAGGCGCTTGAAAAACTTGAAGGCAAAGCGGATGTGCTCTGGGAGCTCGCACTGTCTATTCAGGACACTCTGAAAAGCGGACACAAAATTTTCATGTGCGGTTGCGGGGCCACCGGGCGCTTGTCGCTGGTTCTGGAAACGTTATTCAGACAGGAGTTCGGCCAGACCAATCAGGTGATCTCTTTCATGGCAGGCGGGGACTTTGCGCTTATCAAGTCCGTCGAAAGTTTCGAAGATAAAACTGATTATGGCGAACGTCAGCTGATGGAACTTGGATTTGGTCCACACGATCTCTTACTTGCGAGTACTGAAGGCGGAGAGACGCCGTTTGTGATCGGCGCCTGTAACAAGGCGGCCGCTATATCTACACGCGCTCCTTATTTCCTTTATTGTAATCCTGATGACGTTCTCATGCCGATCCATCGCTCGCGCGAAGTGATCGAGAATAAAAAAATTAAAAAGATCAATCTCACCGTAGGACCCATGGCGATTTCAGGATCGACCCGCATGCAGGCCTCGACTGTTCTCATGCTGGGAATCGGAGTGGGTCTTCTCTATCGCCACGAGAATGAAGCTTCTTTCAAAGGTTTTTACAAAGATTTTCTCCACCGCCTGACGCTCACAAATTATGAAGCCATGGCGCCGTTCACGACTCTTGAGGCGAAGCTCTATCAGGAAAAAAAATATCTTAACTATGTGACTGATCCATATCTCGGAATTTCGATTCTCACTGATACCACAGAACGTTCACCTACGTTCTCACTCCGTGGTTTTGAAAACCGTCTCGATCATTCTCATGATCATGCGCTTTCTTATCTCTTTATCCAGGAAGGCCAGAGCTCGGGCCACGCCTGGTCTGAACTTCTCTGGAGAAAACCGCGTCCAGTAGAGTGGAAAGAGCTTGATGGAAGAATCAATCTCGAAAAGATTCTCGGCTTTGATATCTCCGCGCTCGGCTGGAAGAATCGAAAACTCCAGATTCCTTCGGAAGATTTCTTCGTAACCTATGATGATGGAAAAGTTCTCTTCAAACTAAAAAATGAAGAAGCATTTTTTGAGTGGGGAGAAGAGCCGCTCTTTAATCACCTCATGGTGAAGATGCTT
>JBJMLZ010000227.1:0-5791 GCA_045805035.1 Bacteriovoracaceae bacterium | reverse complement strand
GTCACGATCCATCACCGAAAGATCGGCCCCTACGTGAGGAGCGAGGTCAATTTTATTAATCACAAGGAGATCTGACTGAGTGATTCCCGGTCCGCCTTTTCTGGGCACTTTGTCGCCACCGCAGACATCGATGACATAAATCGTGAAGTCGACCAGCTCGCGACTATACTGAGCAGCAAGGTTATCTCCACCGCTTTCCACGAGTAGAAGTTCCGGCGAATGATCTTTCATGAGAGCAAGAAGCGCGTCCATGTTGTGACTAATGTCCTCGCGAATCGCGGCGTGCGGACAACCGCCGGTTTCCACCGCGCGGATTCTTTCTTTCGGCAGGGCCTCGTGACGGATAAGAAATTCCGCGTCTTCTTTGGTGAAGATGTCGTTGGTCACTGCCCCCAGTGAATATTTATCGCGAAGCGCGCGGCAAAGAGAAAGCATGAGTGCCGTCTTTCCGCTTCCTACCGGACCGCCGATGCCAACGGTGAAGGAACGCTTGGAGTAATCGCGATCCAGAGGAGCATCACGATCATGAAAGAGTCCCGGATGAGACCAGTTCTCATGAGTGTGTCCGTGAGAGTGAGTGTGTTTTTTAAAAGAAAAAAACTTCGGGTCGTTCATACATTCTCCAACTATGACTGAAAAAGCCGGGAATAAAGCCGGTCCTGGTTATTCTGAAAAAGATCGATCAAAGGCGCGGTCTGCGCGACATCGTTTAATCCAAGGTCCTGACAGGCATGAATCACCATTTCCATCGTGGTGGAAAGTTTCCGCTGAATTTCCTGCCCATGATAAGGGCCGACCAGACCCAGCCTCACTGCTGAAGAAAGTAATCCACGCAATGAAATATGGAGAAACGCCCGCTGCATGTCCGTGCGCTCAATGGAAAGATCGTGAAGAACTGCACCGAAGACCGGGGCAAGATGATAATAAAGGTCGGGACTTTTTTCCCATTCAAAGGCGAAGGCCTTCTCACAAGTTCCGAGGAATGTTCTTCCCTGAACTGCGCTCGCACGACGGGCAACGTGATTGGTGAGAAAAACTTCCGCCAGTTCGTCACACTCGGAAAACTTCTCACGATGCGCATGAGCTTCATTGGCAAAGGGAAGTGAACCGTGCGCGAGCTGCCAGAGAGAATCTTCCAGGAATTGCACGAGCTCCGGAATCGTACGGAGTTCTCCGTGCTGAACTGCTGCCTCGATTCCCCCTGAATGCGCAAAGCCCCCCGTCGGGAACGCTGAGTCCGCAATCTGCAGGAGCCTCCAGAAGTTCGGATCATTTTGTTTTAAAATAAAAAATACCTCTGCGCGAGCGGAAGCACTTCCGCAGACGCACACGTGAGATGAACTCCATCTGCCATCACTTTATAGGTCTCGGGATCCACTGAAATTTTCGGAAGATAGTCATTAAGCTTCATGTCTTTTTTTCCGATCTTCCTGCAGTTTTTCACCGGCACAATTTTTTTTGTGAGGTCATAATTATTCACGACACCCGATTCAAACGCAGATTCGGAAACAAACGCGAGAGATGTTGCCCCCACCGCCCCCCCGAAAGCGCCAAACATCGGACGAGGCATCACGGGTTGCGGAGTGGGAATCGAAGCATTCGCATCTCCCATCTGTGCCCATGCGATGAAACCACCTTTGATCACGAGCTCGGGTTTCACGCCGAAAAATTCCGGACGCCAGAGAACGAGATCCGCCAGTTTCCCGGTTTCAACTGAACCCACTTCGTGAGACACGCCGTGAGCGATCGCCGGATTGATGGTGTACTTAGCAATGTATCTTCTGATGCGGAGATTATCGTTGTCGCCTTTTTCCTGGGACAACTTCCCTCTTTGTTTTTTCATCTTGTCCGCGGTCTGCCAGGTGCGGATGACAACTTCACCCACGCGACCCATTGCCTGCGAGTCACTCGACATAATACTGATCGCACCCATGTCCTGGAGGATATCCTCGGCGGCAATCGTTTCTCCGCGGATGCGACTCTCGGAAAAGGCCACGTCTTCCGGAATTTTCGGATCAAGGTGATGACAAACCATGAGCATGTCCATGTGTTCATCAATTGTGTTCAACGTATAAGGTTTCGTGGGATTAGTAGAACTCGGAATGACATTCGGCTCACCACAGATTGCGATAATGTCCGGAGCGTGCCCGCCACCCGCGCCTTCGGTGTGATAAGTGTGAATCGTTCTGCCCTTAAAAGCGGCGACGGTATCCGCGAGATATCCTGATTCGTTCAACGTATCCGTGTGAATCGTGACCTGGATGTCATATTTTTCCGCCATCGTGAGACACATATCAATTGTCGCCGGAGTTGTGCCCCAGTCTTCGTGGAGTTTAAGTCCTACTGCTCCCGCTTCAATCTGTTCATCGAGACCTTCGGGGCGCGATGTATTTCCCTTTCCGGTGAAACCGAAGTTCATCGGAAACGCATCGGTGGACTTGAGCATAAGTGCGATGTGATGTGCGCCCGGTGTGCAAGTCGTGGCCTTCGATCCGGTTGCGGGGCCGGTACCGCCACCAATGAATGTGGTGATGCCACTTGAAAGCGCAGTTTCGATTTGTTGTGGGCAGATAAAATGAATGTGCGTGTCGACTCCGCCAGCGGTGAGGATCATTCCTTCTCCCGCGATGGCCTCGGTAGTCACTCCCACGATCATTCCCGGAGAAACTCCTTCCATCACGTCCGGATTTCCGGCCTTTCCGATCGCGAAGATTCTTCCGTCCTTTATTCCCACGTCCGCCTTGTAGATTCCGCTCCAGTCAATAATGAGAGCGTTCGTAATCACGACGTCGAGAGCATGTTCGGAACTCACACCGGAAGATTGCCCCATGCCATCACGAAGAACTTTTCCCCCGCCAAAGACGCACTCATCTCCGTAGACGGTATGATCTTTTTCAATCTCGGCGATGAGTTCAGTGTCTCCGAGGCGAACGCGATCGCCTGTCGTAGGGCCAAGAAGAGCGGCATAGTGATCGCGTCTGATCTTACGGGACATTTTTTGTCTCCACTTTTCCGTTCATTAGGTTTCTTCCGCCCTTGATGATTTTCTTTCCGGCAATCTCCGTGAGGGAAATTGTTTTCTTTTCACCCGGCTCAAACCTCACCGCAGTTCCCGCCGGAATATCGAGGCGCATACCACGGGCAAGAGCGCGGTCAAAGTCGAGTGCGGAATTGGTTTCTGCGAAATGGTAATGACTTCCCACCTGGATCGGGCGGTCACCTTTGTGAATCACTTCCAGCGTGATCGCCTTTCTGCCCTTATTGATTTCAATCTCGCCGCTTTGAATGAAGAGCTCTCCCGGAACAATGGGTGAACTATGGGCCTGAAGTTTTTTTCCCGGTTTCGGAAGGAAACTCCCATAGAGAGCGAGGTCATGATCGCCGTGATCATTCACGATCGGATCATGAACCGTCACGAGTTTTGATCCGTCCGGAAAGGTTCCTTCTACCTGGATCTCCAGAATCATCTCCGGAACTCCGGTCATGACATCGTTTCTTCCGAGGAGAAGTCTTCCCATCTGCATGAGCTCGGCGACACTGTGACCGTCGCGGATAAATTCCAGAATCTGTGAAGCAATCAGCGCCACTGCCTCCGGATAATTTAATAAACAGCCGCGCGCGAGACGCTTCTGCGCGAGAAACCCCGCCTGATGAAGAACAAGTTTGTCTCTTTCCTGTGGTGATAAGTTCATTCACCACTTCCTTGCCCAGGGATCATCCCCGAGTGCTTCCGGCAAAAAATAAAGAAGCTCGCGAGTCGCCTCCGCCAGTGATTCCATCTCCACTGCGGCAGTCCGCACGAGAATGCCGTCGCGAAAGCGGCTGACTGAACAGATGAATGGTTCGCCGGCATTGATGGGCCGCGATTGGATGAGATCGCCGATTTCCTCGGCGTTTTTTTCAAAATGAGGACCGGAGAGAACGATGAACGCCATGGCATTGAAGCGGAAATTTCTCTTACTCACTTCGCCCATTAAGGGATGAATAAACTGCGACTCAAGCAGCGTTCTCTTACCTTCGCGATAAAGATGAATCTCATTCACGTAAGAATCAAACGCCCACCGTTCACCGGAGTGCTCGCGACCGCAGTGAAGGGCATCGACGAGAATCAGCGACGACCCTTCTTCCAGGTCAATCCGCTGATGCTGACGAAACTTCGAGCGCGCAAAACACACGACGGGATCCGGGAGAGAACAGAAAACCGCATTTTTTTTCACCCGCGCATGGAGAGTTTGCTTACACTCTTCCGTGGATCCGTAAACTTTGGTCGAGGCCTGAGTGAGAAGTACGCCGAAACTTTCCGGCATCACTTCTACGTCCACGTCGATGGCGTCTCCGCCGATGAATCCGCCGCCGAAGTTACTCGAGTAAACCCATGCGGAATGACCGGCGTTTCCGGGAGAAAGAAATTTCAATGGGCTTCGAGAATAAGTTTCGGTGGCGACAGTACGACTGCCGCGTTTTTCAAACCGCACTACACCCTTACCTGCCGCCGATCGTTCCATCAGCGGACTTTGAGAGTTGGAGTCTGGGAGTTACGGACAAGGACGACAAGTCCATATCCAAGCATATGAATGATGAAAGTAGAAAGAGAGAGCTGAAACGCCATCACTCTCAAGGATTCTCCGGGAAGTTCCAGCCCGTGGGCATTCCCGTGAAAAAAACCGAAGAGAAGAAAAAGCGGAATACCGAGATACATCGATACCGTCGTCGTCGACATGAGAAGAGCGATGCTGATGCAAAGAGAGAGAACAATTCCCGTCTCCATGAATGACACTTCAAACTGGGAAGCGCCTGCAAAAAAACCAAGAAGCATGCCGATGATAAACGACAAAGGGACAAATTCTTTTCCGAGGTTCACACGCGACATCATCATGCCGACGGTGAACGCGACGAGGAAATGATCGGTACCGGAGAAGGGATGAAAAAACGCGCTCAGGTGTCCGGCCTCATGTCCCGGATGGGCAAAGGCCATTGAAGTAGAAAGAATGCTGAGTGTGAGAAACCAGACGGCGTGTGTGTATCGCATAAATCCCCCGGCGTTAAAAAACTGATGCATTTTGACGTTTAACGCGCGTTCAGGAAACTTTGTTTCACCTAAATATCATTCCCATGAGAGTGATGGAGGCCTAAATTAAAGAAGATGAAACCATTGAAACTTTCGGTACTTGATCTCAGTCCCCTGCTCTCCGGAAAGTCCGCCACCGACTGTCTTCACTTTAGTGCGTCACTCGCAAGGAAAACAGAAGAACTGGGATTTTACCGGTATTGGTTTGCCGAACATCACAACATGGAAGGGATCGGAAGTTCCGCACCCGAAGTCCTGATTGCTCACGTCGCCTCCGCTACAAAAAAAATCCGTGTCGGCTCCGGCGGAATCATGCTTCCGAATCACGCCACTCTTCACGTGGCGGAAGTTTTTCGGACACTCGAAGCACTTCACCCGGGAAGAATTGATTTAGGACTTGGACGTGCTCCCGGTTCCGGTTCAAAGGCCGCTCATCTTCTCCGGGGAGGACGCGGACTTTCCGCGCAGGAATTCCCGGAAGAAGTGGATCGCCTTCTGCAATGGATCTCCAATGAAAATGTGCAGGATGTGGCGGCGGTTCCGACAAATGTTTCCATGCCGGAGATCTGGATATTGGGAAGCAGTGACTTCGGTGCGCTCTTTGCCGCTCACAAAGGTTTACCTTACGCCTTTGCCCAACACTTCTCACATTTACCTGCGGCGGAAATGTTCCGGCTTTATCACGAGACTTTTCGTCCTTCAAAAATTCTCCGCGAACCGAAG
>JBJMLZ010000226.1:0-7511 GCA_045805035.1 Bacteriovoracaceae bacterium | reverse complement strand
TTACGATGCAGTTAAAAAACTTCCACTCGGCAATGCGCGCGCGATGACGTCACTTGATGAACTTCTTCGCGAGTCAGATTTTGTCACTCTCCACGTGCCCGAGGTGCAGGAGACGATGAACATGATCAGTAAGCGCGAGCTGGGCCTCATGAAAAAAGGTGCCTGCCTCATCAATGCTTCCCGCGGAACGGTGGTGGTGATTGAAGACCTCGTGAATGCCCTTAAAGAAAAACATATCGCCGGATGCGCGATCGACGTGTTTCCAGTGGAACCCGCTTCGAACAAGGAGAAGTTCACTTCTCCCCTGCAGAATCTCTCGAACGTCATTCTCACTCCGCACATTGGTGGCAGTACTGAGGAAGCACAAAAAGCAATCGGGATTGAAGTGGCAGAAAGCTTTCGTCGCTTTTTGAAGATTGGTTCTTCATCAGGGGCGGTGAATTTTCCGAATGTGGATTTGCCGGTCAAGAAAGGGACATCACGGATCCTCAACGTTCACCGAAACGAGCCGGGTGTTCTCGGCGAAATCAACACGATCATCTCTCAGGCGGGTGCCAACATCGAAGGCCAGTATCTTTCGACAGATGAAGAGATCGGTTATCTCGTGATGGACGTTCACTCGACTCACGCACCGGAACTGGCGGATAACATCAGCAAGCTCAAGCGCTCGATCAGAACACGCGTGGTCTACTAGGCCGCCTTCGAGTACGAATACGCTTCTTCTTTCGTTTCTTTCTTCATGCGTGCGATGATCGCGATCGCTCTGGACATCATCACGGACTGACCCATCGTCATCACAAAGCGCACACCAAAACCTCTTTGACCGAGAATGGCGTGTTCATTCATCACTTCAACCGGAATTGAGATGACGTTATTGATGAGATTGAACTCAAGCGTGAGTCGGTCTCCCACCTGCACGTACGGACTATAGGCAATGAAGGCACCCGTCTGCGAGATGTTCATGATGCTCGCAGGGAAACAGAGATGCCCGTTATCGAGCTTGCAGTTGTAGTTCACAGTGTAACGGGTCTTCGGTTCCCACCAGCGCACGCGACGATCAAAGAAAGGCTGACGTGCTTTCGGCGAGAGGAAATACACGAAGACTCCCATCGCCATGAACGCCACAATCTTATTGTAGATAAACGGCTGATCAGAGTTGTAAGGCCAGGTGTACTGTTCGTAAGTCATGATGTTGTAAACGATGTAGAGAAGAACGCCCATGAACGCAAAGTAAGTGAAGCGTCTCAATTTCAGGATGAGAATTCCTGCCACCGGGAACACCAGCCAAAAGTCCATCACTTCGCGGAAAGTATTTCTCGTCATCACGTTGGCGATGATGACTGCGAAGTCGAAGTCCGTCGCTGATTTAAAGTAGAGCACCTTGATCACGGGCTCGATGAGGCATAGGAAAGACAACACAGAGAAGATGAGTGGTTTGTTTTTCATATGGCCTGATGGTAGCACTTTGAAAAAATCTCTCAAGAGCCTTAATGTGAGTGAAGTCGTGGGAAAGATTGATTGCCAAGACGATTTTGCAGGCCAATTTCGGGGGTCCAAAAATAGTGGGCAACGTAAGTGAAGACTACTCGACGAGCTTAAGTGCGGCCCGAGGATCCATGTTGGCCTGAGCGAGAACTGCAGTCCCTGCTTCCGAGATAATTTTACTCTTAGCGAGGTTGGAAGTCTCAAGCGCGTAATCAACATCACGAATACGACTGTTGGCCGCACTCATGTTCTCATTGAAATATTCGAGGTTGTTCGAGCTGGTGAGGAGACGGTTTTGAACAGAACCAAGCATCGCGCGGTGACCGGAGATTTTTTCGAGAGCGCCGTCGATTGAACCGAGGACGTTCTGTGCGCCTTCTTTACTGGTGACAGTTCCGCCGTGAACTCCGAGGGCCTGTGAGTCGGAACGAATCGCGCCGCCATTATAAGTCACGCGGTTCATTTTCTGTCCGCCAAGACCCACCTGGAATTCAAGTTCTGAACCTTGTCCGTTCAGAAGTTTTCTTCCGCCGAATTCGGTACTCGCCGCGATCCGGTCGAGCTCGGCCTTCATTCCCTGATATTCGTTTTCCACCATTCTTCGGTCACTATCCGAGAGCGTGTCGTTCGCCGCCTGCATCGCGAGCTCTTTCATTCTGTTCAGAAGATTGGATGATTCATTCAGGCCGCCTTCCGCCACCTGAACCAAAGAGATACCATCGTTGGCGTTTCGTCCCGCCTGCTTACCGGAACGAATCTCGGCCTTCATCTTCTCCGAGATCGCGAGCCCTGCTGCATCGTCAGCAGCTTTGGTAATTCGCTGACCGCTCGAGAGCTTGGCCTGGCTCGATACAGTTTCATCAGACGCTTTTCTGAGAGCGTTCTGTCCCTGGATCGATGCTACGTTAGTATTAATCTTCAAACTCATCTTAAATTCTTCGAGCATCAATAACGATTCTCGATTTCCTTAAAAAGCTTCTCGGGTAAACAAAAATAAATTTTATAGTGTCAGTGGGTTAGACACTTTACTGAGTAATTTTGCGTAGAAAGTTTACGAAGCGATTTTGTCGGAATTAAACCGAGTGGTGATGAGGGTGTTCATGCTCGTGTTCCATCGCCTTCCTGCGGACGTCCCCGGTGGATTTTCCGGAGAATTTCCGCGGGAAGAACATGATGAGCACAGACAGCACGAGTAAAAGCACCCACGCGACGAGAATAAGAAAGAGGGCCAGTGATCCAGGAGGAAGTTCCATAGTCACCTCAGAAGTTCAGCGCGAATTCTCCTCCGATAGCGGTGGTTCCCGGACGAAATTTCACGAGTGACTGAGCAAACACGCCGACACTCGAAAAATATTTTATCCCCGGAAAGTATGTACCAGTCACCCGCGCACGATGGGGAAGGTTATTATTAAACTCGCGCGAGCCTTCCTGATAACCACGTTGGTCCCAGTCGAGCACAAGCGCAGAGCCGAGCTGATATTTATCGTTAAAGCGGTAATTAACATAGGGAGAGATCGTCACGATCATTGTCTGCAGCTGCTGCGGGGCCGTGCGTGTTCCGTTCGGAAGAATCGCTGAGCGTTGACTGTTCTCATAATAGAGGCGATAGACCTGGCCGGAAATACCTGCGCTCCATTTGTAACTCGGAAGAGCAAACGCCAGAGTTTCTGCGAAGACCCATCCCCCTTTCTGATGATTGTCTTTAGCAATTTGCGAAGTTGGAAGTTCGGCGGAGAGAGTCGTAAAGAATGTTCCGAAGGAACCAATGAGGCTCGGAACATATGCAGAGACACGCGTGTTAAAGAACGTCGTCTGTGCGGAGTTCACCACGCCCTTTCTGTTTTCTACCGGACTGCCGTAACCATTAACTGCAGCAATAGAAGCACCCACACCCCACGAGTCATTAAGCTTGTGACGAAGTGTGAGGGTGTGAAAACTCTGCAGGGGTGCTTTACCCGATCGCGGAGTATCCATCCCCTCCTGATAAACGTTGTACGTTTGAGAAGTCGGGCCGGAAAGTGTGGGACCTAAGAACTGCTGGTAGTAATCGAGATACGTATTCTGAAGAAATTTTTTCGCGGAAATGCCCGGGCTCATGTCAGTGCTGATCGACTCCATCGTGCGCACGTCACGACGTGGGCGCATCGTCGGAACCGGACGAGTCACCTGACCCACTTTGAAAGTTTTTTTCACAGACTTTGTTGGCGCAGGTGCATCCGCAACTTTCTTGGCCTTGCTCATAGATTTAATCAGCTCTAAGTCGCGGCTGCTGAAAACTTCGGCAAAGTTAATGGCAAAGGCAGACGGCGCGAGGGTCATAAGAATTACGGGAACGATTTTTTTCATGTGCACTCCTGCCGGCATGGGCCAGCGGCCTAGAGTGGTAAATCGCAGCGGGTTGTCCGGCAAGACATGGTGAAAGAGACACGTGCAGCGAAAGTGATGGCGCTGGAAATCAAGCGAGGGAAATATGGTGATGATTAAAGGAGGCCTGATCAAAAAAATGGCCGCCCCAAAGGACGGCCATCTTGTTGTCACTCCTGCCGCGTCTAGGGAGAACCCTGAGCCGAAAGCCGGGGGACTAAGATGAGTTTAAGGAATGCGAGTGCGATCGGCACATGGATTTCATCGCAAGATTAGCTGATGGACAAAATTCCTGACCACGGTAAACTAATTCTATGAAAAACATTTTTGCTCTCCTTTTGTTCCTTCCCTTCTCTCTTTATGCCCAGAACTTTTCCTTCGACAAAAAGACGGGAAAGGCAGTGCCGAATTTCGTCGCAGAGCTGAAGCTCATGAAAGGGCGCGCACTGAAGACCACTGGCGGCAGACCACGTGCTGTGAAGGTCGGAGAAAAATTCTATGCCAAGGACATCATAGCGACTGAAGCCGAATCTTCGATGAAGCTTCTCGTGACGGACGATACCTGGCTGTCGCTTGGCCCTGATTCCGAGCTTGTGTTTACGGAGTTTGAGTACACCGATAAGACCGACCGGAAGATCAGCTACGAACTCAAAAAAGGCCAGCTCTCCGCCAATGTCAGACAGAAGATCAATTCCGGCGGTGTGAATTTCCGTTCGCGCTTTGCCTCGATGGGTGTGCGCGGAACGAAGGTGATGATGAACTTCCGTGAGCTGAAAGGCTCAGCTCTTGCGGTGACCGAGTATGCGCTGGTAGAAGGGAAAGCAGAAGTCATCGACAACAAGGGCGAAACTCATGAACTCAATGCGGGTGAAAGAATTGTGGTCATCGAGGACCAAAAAAATAAATCCTCACAGCTTGAGAAACTGAATCTCACCAAAGATGAGCTCGATAGCTTCACCTCACCTGAGGCAGACGAAGACAAGAACATTAATCCCTTCATGCCCTATTATGAACCGAAGGCGCAGACGGTTTCTGCAGTAACTCCGAAAGAAGAGAAGAAAGCTGCCCCGGTAGAGTCGACCACTTCAGGTCAGGGGACATTTCAGAATCTTGAAAAATTGAATGATCAGTTGAAAGAAAATCAGAAGAAAAGAAGATAGAGAAAATAAAAAAGGCTCCGTAAGGAGCCTTTTTTTTTGCGAAAAATCGCGAGAAGCGAGGAGTTCAAGAAAGAGAGTTGGTCTTGAGGGAGCATACGAAAAGTATGTGACCGATAAAGAACAACTCTCTGACGCCGAAATCCGACGCTTATCGCGGTTTTTTCTTTACGCGGCCTTGATTCCGAGTGATCCCATCCATGTGTTCACTTTTTCGAATACATTGACGATCTCAGTTCCCAGATCCTTTTTCATCCAGTCCTGCTTGTAGAAAGCGTTCCACACGATCACGCGGTCTGTGAGAACCACGCCGGTCGTGCCGAAGTTTTTCTGGATGGTCTCACGTTGACCGACAGTAAGACGGTCCCATGAGCCTTTGTTGATGACGAGGTTAAGAGAAAGGTTCTTACCCATGTCCATAACTGCTTCAACGTCGAAGATCGAATTGAAGAAAGAAGTTTCAGCGCCGTACTTTGTGAAAGAAGGAGTGAAACGAAGGCCGTTTCTGACGAAAGTGCGATCAATGCGATACTGCTTCTTATCAACCATGCGGCAAACGTCATGAGTAACGCCTTCGAGGTCGCAAAGCTGGAAGAAAGTTTTGAATGTGTTCTTGTACGCCCAGAAAAGAGAAAGAACAGAGTACTCTTTCTCAGAGATCTTGCCAGCGTACTGAGTAGCGTATTCGCGTGGAGTGATGTCCACGAGAGCGATATTAGAAACTTTCTCTGCCTTATAAGAGCGGAGGTCTTTCAGGATGCCGTAGTAGTCGCCCATGAGTGTAGCTGAGTTTTCAGCGATCACTTCGTGGTTTGTTCCGTACTGGCAGCCAGTGAGGAACTGGTAGAAGTCACGAAGAGTAGCAGTCACTTTCTGGTTAGCGTACTGAGGGCACTCGATCACGCTTGTGCAGAGGTTGATCAGCCATTCGTTGTTCATGTACATCCAAGGACAGCCTTTCACGGTCTGAACTTCGCCTGAGAAAGAGATGAAGAGTTTGTTTTCGAAGTAGTTGTACTCAGCTGAAGAGAAGTGAGAGTGCGCCTTATTGCAGATGCCTTCTTCGTAACGGTTGTTGATCACGATGAGAGTTTTTGTGGCGACGTCAGTGATCACCATGTCAGCTCCCGCCCATGACTTCACCATAGTGCGGTCGATGTAAGCGTTAGCGAAAGTTGCTGATTGAAGAGCAACCGGGCTGATTCCAGTGTAGAACTTAGAACCTTTGAATGCTTTGTAAGCATCGCCGTACTGGCCATGAATCATAGACCATGCGCTGATCATAAGTTCACGGAGGAACGTGTCCTTAAGTCCGTGTGAACCGCGCGGGTCGAGAAGCCAGCCGAAAGTGTACATGTTCTCAGCTTCGTTGATACCAGAAGTACCAAGGTAACTTTCGAAGTTCTGGGTAACCGCGAGCGTGCGGAAACGCGTGTCAGTTACGAGTTCGTTCAAAGACTCATAAAAATTAGTAGAAGTCATGTTTCTCTCCTTTGAGAATAAAATTGGAGATTCCATTCTATGGGTCAAAGAAAAGTGAATGTTGGAAATAAAGCTGACTTTAGGAGATGGTGTTAACCCGTGACTCTTGCGAACTTTCTTACAAGCTTAAGTCCGAGTTCTTTTCTCAGGAGGGCAAGAGCTTCCTCAAGGAGATTTTTTCCGGGTGCGATCTTATGCCAGCGCGAGATTCCGGAAGGGTGTGGAAGTGGAATGAAGACAGAAGGATGACCGTGATAGGTTTGGTAGAAACGCTTGCCGATCACATCCTCAAGGGAAAACGACTTCGGTAACGCGAGCACTTCGCGAATCGCAAGTTTGCCGACCGGGATAATTATATCCGGTTTGAGGAGCTCGACTTCCCTCTCGAGATATTTCCGGCAGTTCTCAATTTCATTTTTATTCGGCTCACGATCGCCCTGGCCCGACGGATGTTTTCCCGGGAAACAACGGGCAACTGCCGCGAAGTAAATGAGCGAGCGTAATTCTTCTTCTTCGAGATCAGTCGCCTCATTCAGCCATTTGAATAAAGTTTTTCCGGCGGTATAAGCGAAAGGTTTTCCACGATCCGCTTCGTGCGGCCCTGGTGCCTGGCCGATGAGAAGAATTTTTGAAGGAGTCGTCTCTCCGTGCACGGGAGTGCCGCACATGTTGGGACATTCACGACAGGCGCGCAGCTTTTTGTGATGAGTGAGGAGCTCTTTCATTGGAGAAAGAGTGTAGCACACTCAGTGGCAGTGATGTTCGATTTTCTCTGTTTGTGTTTGCGCGTGCGCCTGAGGAAAATGATTCAGTCGATGAGCGATCGTCGCCACTCCGATCACAATGAAGAGAATGGCATAGGCCTTCGGGAGCTTTTTTCTCAGAGGCTCAAGGATTTTTTTCACCAGATGGGGAGCCCCCACCATCGCGGGGAGCGTCCCCAGCCAAAAAAAGAGAAGAGAGAGCATGACCTCCTGGTATTTCCCCATCGCAAGAGCGGCGATGATCATGCCGTAAAGTAGT
>JBJMLZ010000225.1:0-11700 GCA_045805035.1 Bacteriovoracaceae bacterium | reverse complement strand
AGTCAGGAAAGCTCAAAGACTTCGCTGACTACAAGAAGAAACTCGAGCAGCTTCCGACTCGTGATAAAGCGCTCTATGAATTTCTTATCAAGGCAGCAGTTCTGGATGAGCGATACTCTGAAGTCCCGGTGCTCGTCGAAGAGCTTCTGAAAATTGAGCCGGGTGATCTTGAGGCGATGATGACTGCCGGGAAGGTTCTTTTTGAGAATGAAAAGTATTCAGAGGCCGCAGTTTGGTTCAAGCGCCTTTGGGAGAGGATGCCGACTTATCCGAAAGTTCTCTACTACATTGCGAGAATTAAATTTCTCATCGGAGAAATCGATGATCCGGTCGATGCACAGGGAAATCCTGTGTTTGAAAATGGACAGAAAAAACTGGGTGCCATGACTTTGGTGAAGAATGACATCAAGGAAAACGGCGAGTCTGATATTGCACTCACTTTCCTTGCCGAGATCTTCACCCAGAAAGGTGATCTCGTTCAGGCCGAAAACTTCTACAAGAAAGCACAGAAACTGAACCCGCGCTCCTATGAAGCACTCGTCGGGCTTGCTGACATCAGTACGCGCCGAAACAACTTTGACCTTGCCCTTGATCTCTATAAGAAGGCGCTCAAACAGCGCGGCGACGAAGCTGAACTTCACAAGAAGATTGGTGACGTTTACCGTCTCCTCGGGCAGGGCGCTCTGGCCATCGAATCGTATAAAATGTATCTTGAGATGGACCCTGAGGCCTCAGACAAAGCTCAGATCGAAAAATACATGAACATTATGCAATAGGTGCTTATGCTCGACATCCGTAAGATCGAAACTCAATTCGACATTGTAAAAAACAGTCTCTCTAACCGGAATTTTGATACGGCGGTTCTCGATGAAGTCGTGCAGCTGAATAAATCCAGAAAAAATCTCACGACAGCTTCGGAAACAAAGAAAGCTGAGATCAATAAGCTCTCGCGTGAAATCGGCGAGCTCAAAAAAAATAAGCAGAACGCCGACGCTCCGATGAAGCAGGTTGCTGACCTCAAAGCTTCGATGGAAACGGACGCGAAAGAACTCGACAGTATTCTCGCCAAACAAACGCAGCTTCTTCTCAATATTCCGAATCTTCCGGACACATCTGTGCCGGTGGGAAAAGACGAGAACGAAAACGTTGAAGTGAAACGCTGGGGCACGCCGAGAAATTTTGATTTCACTCCGGTCGATCACGCAGACATCGGCGAAAAACTCGGCATGCTTGATTTTGAATCTGCCGCGAAAATCACCGGCGCACGCTTCGTAGTTTATCGCGCGGGCATTGCTCGTCTTGAACGCGCACTTATTAACTTCATGCTTGATCACCAGGGCACGAAGGGCTTCACCGAAATGATGACTCCGTTCATTGCTCACGAACGCTCCCTCATCGGCACCGGAAATCTTCCGAAATTTGAAGATCAACTTTTCAAACTGAACTCTGAACAACCGTGGTATCTCATTCCGACCTCGGAAGTGACTCTCACAAATTTGAAGCGTGAACAGATCATGGAAGAAAATGAACTCCCATATCTCTACGCTGCCTACTCACCATGCTTTCGTTCCGAAGCGGGCTCGCACGGAAAAGATGTGAAGGGCCTCATTCGCATGCACCAGTTCAACAAAGTTGAAATGGTCGCGATCACAACTCCGGATCAGTCGCAGGCGATTCATCAAAAAATGTTTGATAGCGCGACGGAGATTCTCGAAAAGCTCGGTCTGCCTTACCGCGCCATCGTTCTCTGTACCGGAGACATGGGTTTTGCGTCGCAAAAGACTTACGACCTCGAAGTCTGGGTTCCCAGCCAGCAGAAATATCGCGAGATCTCTTCGATCTCAAATTGTGGTGATTTTCAGGCGAGAAGGGCCAATATTCGCTTCCGGAACAAGGAAGGCAAGGTCGAGTTCGCGCATACACTCAACGGTTCGGGACTTGCGGTGGGAAGAACAGTCGTCGCCATTCTTGAAAACTACCAGCAGAAGGACGGATCGGTTCAGGTACCGGAAGTTCTCTGGCCGTACATGGGTGGAATGAAAGTCATCTCGAAATAGAAAACACATTGTCTTTTAGGGCCTTTATCCTTATATTTAGAACCCTGAATCGCGGAGGACTGGCCGAGTGGTTTAAGGCAACAGTTTTGAAAACTGTCGTGGGTTAACGCCTACCTGGGGTTCGAATCCCTAGTCCTCCGCCATCTTTGAAATTTATTTTTGGGTTCTTGATATTAAGCCAATTTGCGGAGACGTGGGTGAGTGGCTTAAACCACACCCTTGCTAAGGGTGCGAAGGGTAATTCCTTCCATGAGTTCAAATCTCATCGTCTCCGCCACTTTTTAAAACTAATACTCAAATCCAGGCTTAATGGCATACCAAGGTCGCTTCTCGGGCGAGTACCAGATGCCTTTCTTTAAAAAATTTGGATCTGGATTCACACCGCACTGAACGGTTTTGCGATCAGAAGATTTTTGCGCAAAAATTCTCACCTCTCCTCCAAACAACTGGAGGGTCTGGCCTTGCCTTCCGGCAAAGTACATTTCCAGATTACCAACCTCGCCTCTCTCAAATTTTTGCCACGAATAATCCTGCACGTAATGGCCACCTTCTCCGGTCACTGCGGAGTGAATGGAGTAAACTTTGTTCCCCTTGAGGCCCATGTCGTCTTTAATTATTTGATTGGCACATTCCTCGATGGTGGCAGCTCTGTGAGTGAATGGTGCTTGCTGAAGAATCTTGGCCTTGATTTTATCCGCGCCCGTCTCTTCCTCAGGACAGTCGTCCGCTCCAAAAGCGGATAGGGTTGCAAAGAGAAGAACCAGATAAATTTTCATAATTAATACCTGAATCCAGATTTCAATTCATACCAGGGGCGTTTTTCGGGTGAATACCAAATGCCTGCCCTGGAATACGTAGGATCCGGGTTAACTGCGCAATGAACGCTTTTTCCATCGGTCGATTTTTGGACAAAAATCCTTACCTCACCACCAAACATTTCGAGAGTCCGGCCATGTCTTCCTTCAAAGGTCATGAGCATATTGGCCACACCACCATTCTCGAATGTTGAGTATGGCCACTCATGATTATAATAATGTCCTGCCTGACCAAGGGATTCTGAATGAATGGAAAGAACCTTGTGGCCCTTCGTTTTCATGTCGTCTTTGATGATTTGGTTGGCACACTCATCGATGCTCAGAGCTGTATGCGTGAAAACCTGTGAGGCACTTGAAGCATTCACCCGGGCCGAAATTTTATCCAGCGTGGTCTCTTCTTCAGGGCAAAGCTCGTTCCCAAAGGCGGATAGGGATGCCAGTAATAGAACCAGATAAATTTTCATAACTCGTACTCCTGAGCTACGTATCGGTTTTAACTTAAATAAGCTTTATATCTGATCATTTAGGGCGCCTAAGGCGTAAGCACCCTAAACTATTGCCTTCTCCTGGGGCCGGGGGAGACTGGAAAAATCCCACCGAAAAGCGCGTTTTTTTTATGTGTAAACTTGCTAAAGAGGCGCATTTCCTTTAAAAAATAGTCTCCCTTGATGCACCCGTAGCTTAGTTGGATAGAGCACTTGACTACGAATCAAGAGGTCGCACGTTCGAATCGTGCCGGGTGCGCCACTTTTTTCTCCTTCCAACATCTCCTTATTTGCCACTTTTTCTGGGCTTCAGACTGACTATCTTCGTTTCTCTCTGTTGGTCCTATAGGTTCGCTATCGTCGATTCTTCAGCATAGGAGCGACTTATCTTTAAGTAGGAACTTATCCGGGTTTCTGAGAAACTATTCCAATAAAAGAATGGAGTTTAAGATGCCTCGTATAGCGTTCATCAATCCCCTTACGCTACCGATCGATCTGATCGAAAGCACCTTAAATAAAGAAGTGCCGAGCATGCAGAATCTTTCCCAGGAAGGCATCAGTCTCCCGATGGGAATTATGTATCTGTCTTCGTACATCAAAAAACACCGTCCGAATTTCAAAGTGGATCTCGTCGATTACCGTGTCGATTTTTTGAAGATCAACGAATATAAAACTCTTGATCAGTTCATCACTGAAGTTGCAGAAAAACATCTCACTGAAGCGCCCGACATTCTCGCGTTCTCTGTTCTGGTTTCTTCATCACACCATTTTTTTAAAAGAAGTCTCACGCTTCTGAAGCAGATGTATCCGAAGGCGACGGTGATTCTCGGCGGATTTCACGCGACGAACTTCACCAAGGAGCTGATGCAGCTTCCGGAAATTGATTTCATCTTCCGGGGCGAAGGTGAGTACGCTTTGAATGAGTTCCTCCAAAATTTTGAAGATGGAGTAACGAAAGAGATCGATGGAGTTATTTCACGGAGCACCGATCTCAGTCAGCCGTTCCTGAAGTGCACACCGATTGCTTCGATGGATGAAAATCCGATGCCCGACTACGAGCTCATCCCGATGGATGTGTACTCGCGGGTGAATACGCGCATGGTGATTAAGAAGCAGGAAGGAAAAGAAGTTCTCTCTGCCGACATCATGACGTCACTGGGTTGTCCCTTCAAGTGTACTTTCTGTTCTTCGCGGACGGTGCATGGTCTTGCGATGAGATACAAGTCGATTGAGAACGTCGTCGCCGAGGTCAAATATCTTCACGAAAAATATGGCGTGACTCTCTTCATGCCGGAAGACGATCTCTTTACGGTGCATAGAACTCGCACGATTAATCTTTTGCGCGAACTGAGGAATCTCAAAATCCCCGGGTTCCGCATGCAGTATCCGGTTGCGCTGGCAGTGAACACGCTTAGCTACGAAGTGATTGATGAATTGATTGCTTCAGGCATGGACGTGGCTTCACTTGCAATTGAGTCCGGCTCTGATTACACCCAGAAACACATCATCAACAAAGGTGTGAAGCTTGATAAGGCCATCGATTGGGTGAATTATCTCCGCGAAAAGAACATTCCGGTGAGAACGTCGTTCATTCTTGGTCTTCCGAATGAAACACGAGCGATGATGCAGGAATCGATTGATTACGCGATCAAGCTCGGTGCTGACTGGTATGACTTCTTTATCGCGACTCCGCTTGCGGGCACAGTGATGTGTCAGCAGTTTGTGGATATGGGATATGTGCCAAATGACATCGATATCATTTCCCGCGGCTACTATGCCCAGAGAAACTTTGATACGCCGGAGATTTCGGCGAAAGATCTGAGTGATCTCGTTTATCGCGCCAACCTCATCTGTAATTTCGTGAACAATGTGAACTTCCGTTTGAAGAATTGGGAGAAGGCCTACAATCTCTTTGCTCCGATTGCGGGTAAGTACAAGTTCCATCTCATTGCTCATGATTGTCTGTGGCGTTGTTCACAGAGTATGGGTAATCAAGAACAAGCGGAAAAGCATCTCAATGATGTCATTGAAGCAGTGAAGTCCGACACTCGCGCCGTGGAGATGTTTGAAAAATACGGAGATCTTCTCAGTCCGGAAATTCGGAATGCCGTTTATGAGAGGGTCCCTGCCATGTCGGCGACGAAGATTATTGCCGCGGCGGCGGTTTAGCGACAGGTAGTTCGACAATATTTGCTTCTGAAAACTTTTTCCGGATGTCCTGGGCAATGGAAGAAGCGTGAAGAACAGAACCGATCACAATCGGAAATTTCGGATCAACTCCATCCGCAGAAACCACTGGGATGCTCTTCAGTTTTCTAAACATTGGTGAACGGTCCACCAGTCCCCGGATGCTTTTCTTTTTCAGTGATGGCAATTCAAGCAGTTTCAGAGTCAGCTGACCCACACCCCAGATATAAATTTCATTCTGGCCCACAAGAGACTTTTCCAGGAAGCGATCGAACTCGTTGAGAAGCTTTTGAGATTCATCAATATAAGAAAGAATTCTCTTTTTGAGAGTTTCATCCTTTTGCATTTCACCGGATGGGCCTTGAGTGTTTTTGGCCAATAAACTTACCACTGGCATCTTGTAGCGTTCGCTCTCGGGTTGGAGAATGTGCTTAACCGCCACAATTTCAAAACCGTTCTGGTTCAGGAGTGAGGTCAAAGCTTGAGCAGAGAAGTGATTGATGTGTTCGAGGTTAAAATCCTGGAAAGGAGAAATGACGTTTTTGTCATATTGAGCGGCATCGGGAACTTCGATATAAAGGTGACCATTTGGAACGAGTGCGGAGGTGATGCCTTGGATGAGTCGATGAAGATCACTCACGTGCTCGAAAACACCGATGCAGGTAATAAGATCAAATGGTTTTTGAACTAATTTGGGGAAGTCGAAAAGGTCTGAGCGAAGAAAAGTAAATTCATTTTGCGAAGAAAGGTCTCCGGCATCGACTCCGGTGAGATGTTTCGCTCCTTTCTCATGAAAAACCCTGAGAAGACCCCCTCCCCCGCAACCAAGGTCACAAATGTGTTGATTCAGATTCAGGATGGGGCGTAAGCAATCGGCGGTTTGCTGAAATCTTTTCGTTTCAAAAAGCGACACCTCCGAAGCAGAAACATATTTCTTTGAAGATTTATAAAATTGATTATAGTCGGCTTGAGTATTCCCGCTGTCGGTGAAAACCATTCCGCAGTTCTGACAACTTTGAATCAACTGATTGGAAGAAAGAATAAAATCATCCGGTAGTGGAAAATGGAGCTTGAGAAGTTCTTCTGAGGCGCCGGATTGGCATACGGGACAGGGGCGCTTCATGGCAACCTTTCAAAGAGCTCGTCGATGGAGACGATCTTCGAAGGGATAGCACCATTTTCGATGAGTTCCTTTCGGATTTCGTTTTTATAAACGTTGGTGGCGATAAGAAAATACTCAGACGCAAGTTTTCGATCAAAAGGCTGGATGGTGATATTGTTAATTTTCTTTCCCTGTCGAGCAGGGCCCTGATCGATTATGCCCTTCACTTTCAGCTTATCCAGATGAGGTCGAAGATAATTGTCGAAGTCGCCGCCACTTCCCCAGATGTAAAACGGCGCGGGAAGCTTTCGATGAATGTTCGCAATGAATTTTTCTTCTTTTTCGTTGTCCGTTAGTGCACGGTGGACAACCACGCGGATACTGTCATTGTAGACACCGGATTCATAAACGCCGGTCTTCAGTAACTCAATTTCAAGTCCAGTGCGGGATAGAAGGTGAGTCAATGAAGTCGGGGTGAATTGATGGATATGTTCGGGGTTACTGTCGTAGGCGTGAAAAAAAGTTCCTGAACGATTCGGAACTTCAATGACAATTTTTCCTTCGGTGTTATCGATGAATGAGGCAAGATTTCTGGCAAGGCCTTGAATGTCTTCAATGTGCTCCAGGACGTGATAGCACAACACGAGATCATATTTTTGATTCTCCACTTCGTCGAACAAAGAAAAAACATGATCGAGATATTTTTGTGCGTGCTTTTTTTCCAGGGAAACTTCCAGGCCGTGATAGGTCAGGTCAAAACGGCCCTTAATTAATTTTCCCAGCGAACCTTCGGCGCACCCGAACTCAAAAACCCGCATCTTGTCTTTGAGATATGGAACGAGATCATCCAATCGCTGATTATTTTTTTTTGTCAGTGATGCCAGGTCGGGATTTCGTTGGGCCCTGTGTGAATAATCGACATTCGATTTTCGATAAAAGTGTCCACAAGAAGAACATTTCTGGCCGTCCTTGAAAGAATCAACAGGTTGCTGGCAACAAGGACAGCTCATGTATTCTCCCGGGCCTTATAAGATTGGGGCAACAGCGGAACCAGCATTTCTTTTTCAAGTTCATCAATAGGAAGTAGTGGTGTCATGTCTTCGAGTGGCATCGAAATCATCGAGCCATCTTTCTGCGGTAAAGCAGAAACCTTTGGCGCAAGTGACTCATTGTTTTCCAGGAATAATTCCACAATGACCATCGACTTCATGGCGATGGCCTTTGAAAGTTTTTCATTCAACTCTTCTGGCTTCTCCACTTTTACGTAAGGAATCTCGTAAGTGGCAGAGAGAGATTGAAGTGAAGGCATCCAGAGATTTGCTTCAGGCCCCGTTCCGATGAAACGACTGGAAAAATAATTTCTCTGAGTGTTTCGAATGGAGGCATAACCATTGTTGTTTAAGATAATGAGACAAATGGGGAGATTTCCCGCTCTAAGTGTCGCGAGCTCTTGAATATTGAGTTGCAGGCTTCCATCGCTCTCAATTGCGACCATGGGTTTCTTTCCATTCCCATAACAACTTCCAATCGCGGCAGGTAATCCGTATCCCATTGACCCGAGGCCGGAGGTAAGAAAAATTCTCTGTCCAGGTTTGTTCTCAAACAGCGTATAGAAAAATTCCACCGCCAGACCTGAGCTTCCTGTCGAAATCAAAGTGTCTTTACCAATTGTTTGAGAAAGTGCCTTCACTGCCTGATAGTGATTAATGTTTGCCGTTTTCGTCGAATGAATTGGTTCTTCCCGATATTTCATTTTCCAGGACTGGCAGCGTTCTACCCACGCGCGATCAGGAGAGGCGGAAATATTTCTCAGGGATTCCAGAAAATCTTTTGCATCACTAACGACCCTGAGGTCAATATCCATGTTGAGTTTATCAATCTCGTTGGCATCAACGTCGACAACGACTTTTTTGGCAACGCGGGCGAAGCCGCGGGGGTTGAAGGCAGTCACAATATTATCCAGACGAGAACCGATACTGATGAGGAGATCGCAGTTCTGAACGGCGAAGTTCGGCGCACGTAGAGCAACAACTCCTGGACGACCAATATTCAATGGGTGCTCATAAGGAAGCAGATCCATCGCATTCCATGTCGTCACGACCGGAATGCCGAGTTGATCCACGAGTTCACGAAAAACCTTTTCGCCTTTGGCGAGGCGAACGCCGTGTCCGGCAAGAATCAATGGTCTTTGGGAGTTTTTCAAAAGCTCGGTGAGCTTTGTCGTGAATTGAGGATTTTCGGAATTTTTTATTGAGGCAGATTGATAACCTTGTAATTGAGAAGCATCGATCGGTGCCGCCTGCACATCCAGTGGTACGTCGATCCAGACGGGGCCCGCTCTTCCGGTGATCGCCAGTTTGTAAGCCTTCTCAAGTTCCTTGCGGATTTCCTCTGGGTGCTGAATGGTCTTTGCGTACTTCGTAACCGATTTCACCATCGTGACGATGTCGACTTCCTGAACGCCTTTTTGGCGAAGGGGAGAATCTTTCAGGAGATCGGGACGTTTCACTTGTCCGGAAATAATGAGAAGAGGAACTGATTCAATCCATGCACCAACCACCCCGGTGATGGCATTCGTTGCTCCTGGACCAGTCGTAACCATCGCCACACCCGGACGTTCGTGAACTCTCGAGTATGCTTCGGCGGCGATCGTACAAGCTTGTTCATGATGACAGGGAATGCCCTCAAGGCGCTTATTTTTTGCCACGGCATCGTTCAGGAACATGGCCCCGCCTCCCGGAAGAAGGAAGACATGTCCAATGCCTTTGTCGGCAATAAAGTCCGAAATATAATCTGCGACCCGGTACTGTTCGCTCATTAGTCCATCCAATAACTGAGAAGGGTCTTGCGATCTTTATTCTTGTTGATGGCTTCGTCAGTGTAAAACGAATCGTCTTTAAAATGGGTTGAAGAAAGTTCTTCGATGACTGCACCTTTGACGGAGCTGAACGCGTGACGCGTGCCAGGTTCAACGGTCAGGACTTCACCCGGAGCAAGAGTCTTCTTCTCCCCATTGAGAACGAGATCGATTTCGCCATAAAGGACGTGAAACGTTTCGTCTTTTTTGTTGTGATATTGTTCCGGGTGATTCTGTCCCGGAAGAACGACGATAAGCTTCTTGCAATAACCGCGGTTGATCACCGTGAGCATGGTGATGCCGGTCTGATCAAATTTTTCCAGGCCATAGTGGTGAGAGATTTCCATCTCCATTCTGCCGGGAAGTACAACCTTGCTTTCCTTGAGGACCGCTTTCACTCTTTGGGCAATATCCCAGACGCGATCGCGGACATCGTTTCTTCTGACGTTCGATTGAGTGAGAGGACCTTCTGCTTTGATATCTTGCTCGGCCTCGAAGAGACCGTACTTGGACCAATCGTTGGCAGTGAACTGTCCTTCCACCGGAGGAAAAGCAAAGAAAACATCTTCGCGGCGAATGGATTCTCCTTTCTTGATATCCCGTTTGGTGAAGACCCCGCGGCGAAGCGAATGCAGAGAAGCGGCCTCTTTTTCGTTGATCACGAATCGATCAGGATTTGTTCCGCACAGAAGGATCGCGTACTGAGCGGCGGTCAGCCATTTTTCAATCTGCTCCGGAGTTGCTGAGTATTCATTGATCGCGTATTTCTCTGTCGGAAGCCCAACGTGCTTTTCAAAGATCGTTGCGCCCTTGGCAATGGCGATCTTGATGTTGTCCATGTTGTTAGGATTTTCATGCGTGGAGAATCCGATCCTGAGATCCGGATATCTGTGCTTCAGATAATCAATTTGCGAAAGCTCCGCGTGCTCATCCGGCGTGGGATATTCACCCACACAGTGAAGAATCGAAAGAGAGTGTTTGCGGTGAAGAAAGAAACTCACGACGCGATCAATGTCTTCGATTCGTGCACCTGCAGTTGAAGCAATAACCGGTAAAGGGCTTTTTACAATACGCTCAAGCAGTGGCCAGTCCGTAAATGAGCAGCTCGCAACTTTGATGAAGTTCATTTTTTGTTCTTCAATGATGTCGACAGATGGTTCATCAAATGGGGTCGACATTGGGAGAAATCCGCTGGCCTTCATTTCGGAGACGAGGCGATCGAAATCCGAACGCGAAAGTCGTGTCTCAGAAAATCTTTTTACGTATTTCACATCCATTCTTCCGCGCATGGACGGATGAATGTAGGAATCAAGATCGCGGTACTGAAGCTTGAACGCAAACTGAAAAGGAAACTTTTTGCAGACGTTCCCGAACTCGCGAATCATGCGCAGGCCGTGCTCGACATCGCCCATGTGGTTATTGGCCATCTCAAGCACAAAAAGATACGGTGAATTTTGGTTCATAGAAAATCCTGACGGTGTATAGCCTTAGAGTAACACGGAAAGGATTTTGGACGAAGAAACGAAAAGGAACAGTCAGGTTTTCAGCGACTCAATCATTCGCTTGATGGATTCCTGGAGAGAATACTTCGAGGTGAGTCCGTACTTTTTCTTTGCGCGGGTAATGTCGGGAACATAAAAATTATCTGGAACACCCGGTCGGTTAAGGATGATTTTCTTCATCGCGGGAAAGGATCTCAAGATTTCGTCTGCAAGTTCGGAAATACTCACAGGCCGGTCCGATCCAACATTCACCACATCGTAACTTTGGTTTTGCAGAAGAAGAAAGAGTAACCATTCCGCGAGATCTCTCTCGTCCATGTAGCTTCTGGTGGCAGAACCATTTCCTTCGATGACAATGTCCTCGCCTTTTAGGGCCTTCCTGAGAAAATCTACGATCGCAAAAGCCGATTCGGGATGAAGATTTGTTCCGCTGAAAGCAAAAAGTCTCGCCACGGTTACAGGAGATTTTGTTAAGCGATGAAATGTTTCAAAAAGCTCCTCTGCATTCTTTTTGTACTTTCCATAGTGTTCATGAGGTTTAAGTTGAGGGGCCACATCCTCTTTGAGCGATTTGCGATCACTTCTGTGCAATCCATAAACCGCGCCCGAGCTTACAAAAAGGACACCTGCGGGATGAGTTGTTTTGGCCAGGGTAATAACCTTTTTGGTTCCCTCATCGAGAGTCTTTCGGAGGT
>JBJMLZ010000224.1:0-4524 GCA_045805035.1 Bacteriovoracaceae bacterium | reverse complement strand
TTCCTGCTTCCAGCAAACAGCGCAGCTCTCGGGCTTCCCTCCCTCGAGCATTTCCTTGCGGTCCTTGACGAAAGAAGGATGGTTCAGAAAAAGATTTTCTCCGAGAGCGAGTGCCTCCGAAGACGAGACTTGAAGAGAAGGGGTCTTACAGCAGGCCCGAAAACGTTGCTGCGAAAGATCCACCACTGCGTGGTTCCAGAGTTGCGTGCAAAGTGTAGAGATATTCGGGGTCTTCTTCATTTCATTGTCATCGCATGAATCTTTTCGCCGAGCTTGTACATGATCGTGAAGTCCGGAAAGACACTAGTTACGGAAGTATTTCTTCTTTCATCAAGCTTTTTAAAATAGCGGTAGAAGTAAAGTGGCTCTTCCATCATTTCGAGCGTGGATTTGTTCTTGAGCACGGATTCCCGTGTGCTTTTCAGAAACATATGGAAAGTATTCCACGACCAGCGCACAGACGGAGCAACATTGTCTTCAGTTAACATGCGTTCGACGAGGGCCAATGGCTCGTCGAAGAATTGCGCGAATTCCTTTGGAGCAAACATGGGGCTTTGCTGTCTGGGATTTGAAACAATGTTGTCATGAATAGGAATCGGACGAAAACGTTCGCAGAGCTCCTCCCAGTATTCAAGATAGCGCATGAGTCCTGGTATGCTGAGGAGATTCAGAGTGGGAAGGAAATGAATATCAACGGAGGTATTTTTCAGGAAGTATTCGATGTTCTCTTTCCACCGACTGTAGATCACTCCACTGCGGATGTATTCGAGCTCTTCCCCGACACTTTCGCCGCTCGCCTGAACAATGATCTTGAAATGCTTTTCCAGCTTCGGGATGTACTCAACGAATTTCTTAAAGTACACCGGAGGCGTGTTCATGTTGGACGTAAAGCAAACTTCTTTCTTCTTCGGTTGCGGATTGGCATCGTGAATTTCGATCAACTTGTCCAGGTACTCATAAAGCGCGTCGACAATAAGCGGTTCGCCGCCGATGAAACCAAAGCGCCACATGTGTTTCATCCCGGTATTCTTGTACCAGTCCCAGAAATACTGCTCGAGCTTCGGATCCCGATTGTCCATCGGA
The DNA here is from genome assembly GCA_045805035.1 of Bacteriovoracaceae bacterium. GTDB lineage: Bacteria > Bdellovibrionota > Bacteriovoracia > Bacteriovoracales > Bacteriovoracaceae > Peredibacter. The sequence goes on along the minus strand of JBJMLZ010000224.1, from coordinate 3,441 downwards.
GTCCTCATTGTATTATCGCCAAATTTCTTTTTTTCAATAAACCACTGGGTGCTGAACATTTCTGAACAGTAAGTGCACTTGGCGTCACAGACGTTATTGAGAACGATCTCAATGCAATCAGCATATTTCGAACGTTCTTGACCAGGATGCTGGCGAAGCTCATCTATCGTTTTATGTAGAATGCCGTTGTTCTTCTCCATGAAATAAAACATGTCAGCGTCGTGGCGCGAGCTTTTGAACCCTTTTTCCTCAAGCTTCCAGCAAGTGTCGCAATCAGAATGTTTTTTACCTTTGAGGAGATCTGCCCTGCGCTCAACAAAACGAGGATAGTTCGAAAAAAGATCCTGCTTGAACTCATCCCGGATTTCAGGTGTCACACCAATACGGGGGCTACGGCAGCAATAACCTACCGCGGGATCAAACGGAAAAAACATCAGGTAGTCCCATGCCATATGGCAAAGGGTTTCTGTTTCATTCATACGGTGCTCCTGATATCCATGGCAAAAATTTTAGAGAGCTCCGGGAATATTTCAGAGAAATGTTGTCCCCTGTATTCGTCACTGCTGCCAATCTGCCAATTGAAGGCCCGGTACCATTCTTTGATATCGGCAAATTTACTGTCTGCCGGGAGGTCAATGGTATTGATGAGGATGCTTTTATAATCATGTTCACCATCGAGGTGATACCTCGAAAAATCGATTGAAGACAGCCGGCGCTTCACAAGGTCTTTCATAAGAGACGGAGCATTTCTCAAAGCAAGTATCGCCGGTTCGTGAATGATATTAAGAATGTTAATCGGAACGACAAAACGTGAAAGTTCGTTGAGTATTTCTTCAAGGTAATAAATGTTCAGCAAACTGAACGTCGGATAGAGACGGACGTCGAAGGGCGCACCCAGCGAGCAAAAGCGCTCGAGGTTTAATGAGACCTTATCCCATCGAGCGGGCCATCTTTGGTACTCAAAACGGGAACCGAAATCATCAATCGAAAGAAATAAGCTCACTTTTTTAAACTGCGAGAGTTTACTGATGAGGCGGTCGCTGCACATGGTACCGTTCGTATTCAGAACGAGATGAATATGTCTGGCGATCCCTGAATCAGCACAATGATCGAGGAAGTTCAGCACTTCGTCGTTAATGAGAGGTTCGCCGCCATAGATGAGAACGTGTTCAAATCGAGGTGCCCATTTGTGGAAGAGTTCAAGATTTTTCCCGATGAGCTTGTCATCGTGAACATGCCTGAAATATTCGGGGAATCCGGTGTCCTTATTGGTCTTGAGAAATTCCTGTTCCCACAGGCTTGAAAGATGAGGTCCACAGATCCGGCATGCCAGATTGCATTTGTTACTGAGTTTCAGGCTGATGTAACTCGGCTTGGGATTTTTCTCATTGTAAGCAAGATCTTTAGTCTGCTGACGAAGACTGAAATTGCCCGTAGATTCTTCGACCCAACATTTGGAGCAGATCTCCGGCTCTTCGCCTTTCTGAAATTGAGCACGTAGATTCTGGAGATCTTCGGAGTTCCAGATGTCGATGAGCTGATCATGAACAAGATTGAATTTCGTTCCGTCGGGCTTCAAGATTGGCCGGTCAATTTTACAGCACACCTGGCAGGTCCCGTCCGGACTAAGTTCGAGGCCATTAAATGGAAGTCGACAAAATCTTCCCACTACGCCTCCATCAAAGATTTGAGGTGAGGGAAGACTTTACTAAAAGATTGTTTCCGATAACGATCTTTTTTTTGAGTTTCTTCACGGAACTTTGGCAGAAGATGAGACTTGTCATGCATCATCATGAAGTTCATCACTTCCTCTGCGCGCTTGAGGTCGTGTGGAGCTTTGGCGAATTGCTCGAGATCTTTTTTGTATAGTTCCCAGACAACCGCCACCTTGCGCTTCATCTCTGAAGGAAGAACCTGAATACTGTAAAATTCGGGATCAGTGAGAATAATGTAGTACCAGATATCAATAAGGTTTTCTTTCAACAGCAGCATGTGCAATTCAGGAAGAGTAGCAACGTTCATCAGCTGCACGGTCGGAGTCCATTCCAGGTCTATGTGTGGACATTCCTTTCTGATCTCGCGAAGGTTGTCGAGAATGATATTCCACTTACTGCCATCGCGGATAAGCTCCGCTCTTTCCCCATGGTCATCGAGGGACATACCGACACAGACGTGCTTGAACTTTTTCCAGTAATCCGTGATTTTTTTATCGCGATAGCGAATGCTTGTGCAGTTGGTGTTGTACTTCAGGAAGACATCCGTCTTTCCGTGATCGATTAAAAGCTGAAGAAGCTTGTAGTGATATTCGAGAATAAGCGGCTCTCCACCACAGAAGTACATGTGTTCGATGGAGTTAATGTTTTTAATTAGAAATTCACTGAACTTTTCAAAGTCTTCAAAGGGCTCTCTGAGCACTTTGTGGTTTTTTTGTTCAAAGTTGTTTTCTTCGGCAGCAATGGCACTGCTGTTGATGTGATCACACATCCGGCATTTCAATGTGCAGAGATTGGAAAAGCGAACATCATAGTAAGCAAACTTCTGTCCATCCACTCTTCCATCTTCATGAATGGTCATGTCATCAATCAGACGGCCGAATCGATTGTTCAGAAACATGCGATAACTTTCAGTGCCTAAGTCTCTTTCGGGATTTGTGCACCGATAACAGGAAGCCGGCGCTTTTCCGCTGATCATCTGTTTCCTGAAGTCCAAAAGCTTGGGATTTTCATTGGAATAGATCTGATTCAAATCTTCGAATTTCGAATCTCCGAGAACCTCATCCTGATTGATACAACAAGGGATAACCCTGCCATCCGTCCAGATGCAGCTCTGGACAAACGGGGCCACGCAAAAGCCGGGTTTCTTAAGGTAGTCGCTCATTTTTTTCCTGATGAAATTCCCTTTAAAGATAGCCTAATTGCTCTCATCTTGTGAAAAGTTTCTGGCTTAAGAAGGGAATTAGTCTTCCTGAGTGAGAGAATCGTGTATGCCATTTCCCATCGTAGCCTTGCCTTGTCCGGCAAACGATCCCATTATAGAATGAAATATCTATGGAAAAATTGAAAGGCAAAGTCCAGAACGACATCACGATTGGGCGGCCACTACGAGTTTATGAGGAAGACGGCAGTTTCTCCGACTGGAGCACCGATGATTTTGTCGGCGAAAAACTGAACGTTTTCACTGGTTGGAGCTGCGGGGCCGGCACTCAAAATCTTTTCATTGGTATGGACGGTGATATCCATGGCGCCACCTGTCGTATTGGTGGAGAGTATGGAAATGTCTATGAAGGTTTTTCCATTCCAGATGGCTGGATCACTTGTGACAAGGCAGTCTGCTCATGCGGAGCTGACCTTTTTAGTCCGAAGGTAAAAAACGAAAATTTTCTGCCTCTCCTCGTGAAAACAAATACTGGTGAAGTGAAGCTCGAGCTCATGACCGATGTTT
>JBJMLZ010000223.1:0-21807 GCA_045805035.1 Bacteriovoracaceae bacterium | reverse complement strand
CTGAGTGTCGATAGATAAGCATGCCTTTCATTTTATTCCTTTTCATCGCGACGTCCGCTTTTGCACAGACTTCATACCTTGGTGGAAGTGGGACTCTCACTGATACAACCACAAAAACTGACTTGAAATATTTTGCGCGGGTTGATCTGACTAAAAACTCACGGACCTGGCACGTTATTCAATGTCAGATGAATAAAAAGTGCTTTTATTTTGACCTGATCCTGGAGCATGCCATTGATGGCAAATGGTACGTTGATGCTCCTAAATCATTTACCAAAAGACGCAGAAGCCAGGCGAAGGTCGATGAGGATCACATTAAGCTTCATAGTTTTGAGACATCATGGAAAGGCGACCGCGGAACAACCGTAGGAAAAATGTCACATCTCACCGTCAATGGATCGACCTTCTGGAAAGAAAAAGAGTGGGACGAGAAAAAAGTTTATTACGAAGCGAAATTAGTACTCAATCCCATTTCTAAAGAAGAGTACGACGCCGGGATCAAGGACATGGACATTCAATATCCCGACTCACTAAAACGCCAGGCCCCAAAGAAGTAGGCCGCCGCTGCAGTTCCAAAGTGCCAGAGTGTGTGGCCATGAACCCACCCGTGGGGATCACACGGAAGAATTTTCTGATCATCCAGCAGGAAAAAAATAAAAGCGATGACAAGGGCACTCACGGAAAGCGCGAGATTCTTTGAGCGCCAGAAATTTCTTCCCAGTGTCAGTGTCACTTCATAGAAGGCCAGCACGAAGACCAGCATGCAGAGGATGATCTTCGTCCACTTCTCCAGCGAATAAAACAATATCGTCATGAGTGCGAAGAATAACAAGAAAAGCAGCGTTCGATTAAGCGCACTTCTCTCACGGAACCTGGTGAAGTGGACAAATGAAAAAAAGCCCATGATCACGCCAATGCAGGCAAAATCCATCGCCACACTCAGGCGGATGTAACTTGCGTGACAGAACATGCTGGAGAAAGTGAGAAGCACAAGGCCCCATTTCCAGAACGTGAAAACTTCGTCTTTGTTTTTTACTTTCCGATCCAGAAGGAAAACTGGAGCGAGATAGGCCAGTGAACTCCAGAAGGCGATTGGTTGCTCGATGAGCGCATTGACGTCAATGTATTCGCAGCTACATTTATCGGGCCAGCAAGTGGAGCGTGGAAATTGATCCCAGATGCTCACGGCATGTATATGGCAGAATTTTTGTCGTTCTCACGAACTTCCACCATGGTGATCCACGCGCGTTTACCATAGAGTTTGTTCAGGATCTCAGAGGCCTTGTGATAAACAAACTCAGCAGTCCCTTCCATTCCCGGATTCGGAAGAACACGAAGGTCGATGGTCCCACGCTTATGAAGTGCCTCGAACGCCGGAAGTTCAGGATCATCCTGGGCAACGAGAAAAGTGTGATCAAACATCTGATCAAGAAAAGCTTTGAGGTCTTTCAGCCCCCCGAAATCCACCACCCACCCTTCTTTGGTGAGTTCACTGGCAGCGAACTCAAAATAAAACTCGCGTGAGTAACCGTGAACAAAACGGCAATGAGATTCGGCCTTCCACTGACGATGAGTGCAGGGAAATCCGGTGAAACGTTTGGTGGATTTAAAAAGCTTTGGGTTCATAAACTTCCTTCTAACATAGTCTTTGCCGAAAGTCCCTGCCAGCGCTCGGTCTTTTGGCGGAGATTTTTCAGGACCCGGATGTAGCGGCGGGCAGCGATGTCCACCCCGAGGTTTTTATGAAAATTCCGGGTGAGCCAGGCCTCGGGACTCGCGATCAGTTTTTCTTCCGGAACATCGGTAAAGCCGAAGCCTTTTACATGATCATCACGGATGAGTATGAAGGACCTTTCATGAAGAGTTCTCCCCTCACCGATGATGATGAGATGGGGAGTCGGAAAGAGTTCAAGCTTAGAGAGCTCCTGCGCTTTTTGATTTGAGCGCACTATCTCTTCCTTGGATTTCCCGCCTTCCTGATAGATGAATTTACGCTCCTGAAGCTTAGAGTTCAGTTCGCGCGCCTTGGCCCTTGCGGGTGCATAGTTCGGATAAAACCAGATGCCTTCTGTATCTTTCCGGTAAGGTCTCATGAAAAATTTCTGTTCACCGCGCGCATCACTCTCCAGTGTCACCATCCAGTGATAATGAACCGGTTGAAGTTTGAGTTTTTCAAACTCTGCAATGAGGGCAGATCCCGTGAGTGCAAATTGCAGATCTTTTACCGACAGAAGGAGCTCACGATTCTCGGGTCGCACTTCAAGAAGCTGCCTCGCCTTTTTCTCCAGATCATCCGTCGCTTCCATCCGGACGACTTTCGCCGACTCGTCGATGAGCTTCAGAAGTCCCGCTTTCTTCGGAATGTCTTTCAGGAGTTTTTCATGATGAGGAAGCCACAGGGGAAGCGCCCGTGAATTGGTTCTGAGTTTCAGGAGCTCGCGGAAAATCTCAAGTGTTGCAAGTGCGTCTCCGCCCGCGCGATGGCGATCACGGATTTTTATCCCGAAGAACGCAGACAAAGCATCAAGGTTGTAATTCAGTAGTCCCGGAATGAGTTCTTCTGCCATCCGGAGCGTGCACATCGTCCGGCATTTGATATTTTCTCCGCGCTCGGAAAATTTCTTCGCAAGCAGTCCGAAATCAAAATCGGTATTATGAGAAACAAAAGTATTTCCTTCCAGACGGATGCGGATACTGTCGGCGACCTCATGAAACTTCGGCGCCTGATCCAGCTCCCGCTGAGTGATGCCGGTCAGCTCCTTCACAAATCCTGAAACCGGAACCTGAGGATTGATCAGTGTTTCATACACCTCGACAATTTTCTCATCCTGAAACGTGATGAGCGCAATCTCAATCAGGTCCTTGTCTTCGTGAAGACCAGTGGCCTCAATGTCACAGATGACGTAGCGGCGGGAGTTCATGTGAAAATTTTAGAGAACGCGGAGAGATGTGTCGAGAACCTGACTATTTTGAACGGAATGCTTCAACAATGACGAGTTCGGGGTGAGCAATCTCTTTCCAGGAGCCAAAAAAACCTTCTCCCGAGAAGGATCCGTCCTTCACCCGGATGCTTTGAAGCCAGATTTTTTCCTGGATCGCGGATGGAAGAGTCTTATAAGCGGCCTCTTTCACCGACCACATGAGAAGCGGGTGAAGTTTTTCATCTTCCGGATGCGAGAATCTCTCTAAGATCTGATCGCTGATTTCACGATCACGCTTTTCAATATCAAGCCCCGGATGAAAGTTGCCTTTCATGACCAGTGCGCCGGCAAATCCCGGCGTATGAGAAATTGAGAATACAAAATCCGGAAGTCGCTTGATCCGCTGATATCCGTCGAATTCATCTTCCGGTGTGATCGATACACCACATTTCCGGAAAGCTTCCGTGAGAGCCACTCTTCCATTCACCCATTCTTTTTTCCGGTTGGCGTGAAGGTCTTTCATCGTCGCTTCTGCTTTTTTGTTCCAGATGGCTTCGAGGAGCGGAAACTCCGAGGCCCTGGTGATCACCAGCTGCCTCATTTGATCTTCCTCACCACCGCCAGATAAAACGGTCCCCAACCGGTGGTGTCAGGGAGAATCTGCCAGCCAAACTCCGTCGGCTCGCCGATCGGAAATTCCTTGCGGATGAGTTCATAGCGACCGCCACGTTTTTGCTGAAGCTTTCTCATGATGTCGTCGTTCTCAAGTTCCGAAAGTGCGCAGGTGGAGTAAACAACCGTTCCTCCCGGCTTCACAATATCCAGCGCACTCGCGAGCATGGCAAACTGAGAAACCGCAATCGCTTTGGTTCTCCCTGGTGCCCATAAGGCGATTTCCTTCGGATCCATCAGCACATGACGTTCACTTGAGCAGGGAGCATCGAGAAGAACTTTGTCGTAAACATTTTTTTCATAAAGACACCACTTCGAAGCATCGTGGCCAGTGACCTTGAGATTCTTCTGGTGAGTCTTCGGAAGATATTCATCAAAGATTTTATGAATGCGCGCGCGACGGGCGGCACTCCGGTCATTGGAAACTAACAGTCCCTGGTTTTCCATCTGAAGTGCACACAAAAGGCTTTTTCCTCCCGGGGCCGCGCAGAGGTCCACTACTCGCTCTCCTGCTTTCGGCTCGAGTGCGACGACGGGAAGAATAGAAGCTGCGTCCATCAGATAATAATTGAAATAACCTTCTTCGGTCGCTTCGGGATGAGGAAACTCATCAGCGATGTGATGGGCAAAGGGAATACCCGTCATGCGAATCGGCTCTTCTTTAAATTTGAATTTGGAAAAAGGATTAAGGACCGCGACATGTTTTTTCGGAAGAAGAAGAGATTCTTTCAGGCGCGGCCAACGCTCCTTAAACATCTCTCCGTAGAACTGATCAAACCCGTCGGGGCCTTTTAACGTATTCACACTCTATAGCTTAGCATATCTTGAGTTGATAGAGAGATTTTCTCGAAGCACAATAAGACCTATGAAAATATTTATTCTGACACTCTTGATGAGCTTTAACTTAGGGGCAAAGACCATGAAAAAAGAGATCGCCACTCTCGCGGGGGGATGCTTCTGGGGAATGGAAGACATCATCCGCAACATCCCGGGCGTCATCAATACAACTGTCGGCTATACCGGCGGAAGTATCGACAACCCTACGTACAATATCGTGAAGCTCGGAACTTCAAATCACGCTGAAAGTGTGCAGGTCGAATTCGATCCGACCAAGCTTTCCTACGCTGACCTTCTTGGATACTTCTTCCGCATGCACGATCCGACGACTGTGAACCAGCAGGGAAATGACAAAGGGACGCAGTATCGTTCGGTGATTTTCTATCACTCACCTGAACAGGAAAAAATTGCGAAGGAAACAATCAAGAAAGTAGAAGCTGCTCACAAGTGGCCTCGACCGATCGTCACTCAGGTGGTGCCGGCGACGAAGTTCTATCCGGCAGAAGACTATCATCAGGACTATCTGAAAAAGAATCCAGGTGGCTACACTTGTCACTGGCTCCGTAACTAGGAAGCTTTCGGAATGAACGCCAGACCTGGAGTGGTCTTCCAGTGGTTCATGAGATAGTCCTTGCAACTATCTTCAATACGTAAAAGCTCCACACCGATGCAAAGTTTTCCATCGGAATCTAAAACTTTAGACCAGCGGGGAATGCCCACGCCGAGAATGTGGCAATCAGAAAATTTTAACGACACCGAAATTGTTTCACCGATCTCATATCTCTGTGTGTTTTCTGTCTTCACATAAAAACCACCACGCCCTAGTTCAAAGTGCGGAGTTTCTTTTACGGAAAGAGACGATTCATAAACCAGTTTTTTATTTCCGGAAGCAGGGCCCTCCGCAAACCTTGTATCAAGCGGACGCAGAAGTCGCGCGGAAACCTGGATGAGATCATCAAGCTGAAAAGGTTTGGACAGGAGTGCTTCCGCTCCTTCCGCGTAAGCTTCTTCGGGAGTGATATCTGCGAAGCCCGTGATAAGGATCATCGGAGGATTGAGAATGTTTCTCGCTTTCACGGTTTTCAGGAGATCAACACCAGTTCCTCCCGGCATCCTGATATCAGAGATAATAAGATCGATTTTTTTCTTCTTGAGTATCGCATCAGCGGCAGAAATATTTCCCGCCTGATCAACGGTGGACCCCATGTAGTCGAGCTCACTTGCTACGATCTCGCGAAGATCAACCTCGTCATCGACTACCAGAACATTCTTTCCACGCAGTATGCTATCGTCCATGCAAATATATAATTAGGATTTCTCTTTTCTGGCCAGTTTTATATGCTCTTTAGATATGATGCTCATTCTCATTCTTCTCACTCATCTTACTGTTCACGCTTCAACGAAAAGCGAAGTCGAAGAGGCACGCGCTTCCATTCGCTCATTAATCTCACCTCTTCTCCCCGGGCCTAAGAAAGCTGCTTCAAAGCTCATGAAGGACTTTCGCGTTGATAAATGTCAGACGGAGAAAATTAACTGGACTGATGTTCTCCTGATGCGAAGTACAGTCACTCTGGTTTTTAAATTTAAAGAAGGATGCGACGTAGAAGGCTCCGTGGTGCCGAAGATCTTCAGTCCCTTCCCCGCAGATATCAAGCTCAGAAACCTTAAGCTCTATGACCGGGTCGAGAGCATGAACAAAGTGAACGCCACCATCGACTCAAAACCTATCATGACGATTGAATTGCGCGACGGTGCTCTTCACGCCCAGAAAGGGAAAGTGAAATTTGAGGCCGACTACAAAGTAAGACTTGATCCCATGAACAAGAAGAAACCCGTGGATAAAAATTATGGCGGTGAACTTCGGATCAATGAAATTTACGGTGAGAAGGTTTCGATCAAAGAAAAGATCTACGTCGAGTGAACAAAAAAGGGGCCATCGTGCCCCTTAGCGAATTTCTCTGATAAGTGGTTGCATAGGTCTTGGCTGGTGCCGTTTTGACTCTTTCGCCATCGCCACTTGTGAGACTGTCATGATCGCAAAAGCGAGAATGATAAGTCGTTTCATATGAATCTCCTACGAGTTAGAAGCTTTAGATTAATTTATTTATCTCATAGAAGTGCGATTTCGGAAATTTTAAAATTCCTATCGAATGATAGATCAGATTTTTTTCTTACACTGAAATGCAAAGGCTTGTAAGTTTCAGATGAGAAAATTTTTAGAAGTAGTAACGCCCACCAATGGCGAGACTGATTTCTAGCCCTGTGCGTCCAATGAAATCTACGATAGGGGCAATTTCTCCGAACACATCTGCTCTCTCGTTTTCCACCATGTGAGCAAGGCCCACCGGAAGTCGAACTCCCAGCTCAATGTCATCAGAAAATTTCATCCGTCCACCAATGCCGTAGTAAACATCGAGATTATATTTGTCGTTGAAAATAAGGGCGCCGGCGTTCTGGAAAAGATAATCCGAATGAAGACTGAAGTTCGAATGTTTTCCAAGAGAGAATGCAGCTCCAGCGTCCACCGCATTTTTTCTCGGAAGCCAGAACTTCATGTTGAGGCCGGTAGGATTTCCCACCATCGCCCCCACGCCAACTGTACCTTGTGCGAAGGCAAGCGCGCTTGAGAAAAGAAGAATGGCGACGAGTAATGCTTTCATAGGATCTCCTGGATCTGCCGAATATTTAAGATCAAGAACTCGTGATTGTCAAAGAAGCTTCCCCGGTGTTTCATCAATGTATGTACTTCCGCCGGACACTCCTCGTCTTCTCCATCACCATGATTGCGTTCTGTCTGACCCTTTACTTCCAGAGTGAAGAGACCGTGAAGAACGTTAAGCTCGATCCGACCATGAACGTTCAACTGAACGATGACAAGTCACACTCACTCGCCGAGTTTAATGAGAAGATCACACCGCAAAAGCTCGAAGACATCGTGGGACTAATTTTCGAAAAAAACAAAATGGCGGGTGAAAAAACACGCGTAATGGAAATTGGTGCCGGCAACGGACGCGTGATTATGGAACTCAAAAAACTCTATCCGGAAGTTGAATTTTACGGCGTGAACAAGGAGAAAACTCACGAGTTTTATCGCCGCGAGAGTTTCGCGGTGACCGCAGTTTCTTTCGGGATCATGACAAGAGCGGAGCTCGAAAATGTTGAGCTGCCTTTTGTAATTTTTGCCGATCTGGATTTCGGAAAGCGCCTTCCCTACTCCGGAAATAAGTTTGATGTGATCTACTCACAAAATACTCTTCGCCACATCAAGTATAAGTTTGAACTCTTCAATGAACTCCTGCGGATTCTGAAGCCGGACGGAATTTCCATCCACGCTGATCTCCCTCCTCTCAATATTTACGAGAAGGGAGTGGTACTGGAAATGAATGATGCGTTTCTTGAATTCAGGAAGCGCGGGCTTGATGTCACTCTCCTCGAGAACGGATCTTCGGTCATGTTCAGAAAGAGAGGAGACAGCCAGATTTTTCCGGTGTCTCCTCACCAACCCATTCCTGAAAACGTCGACAATCTTCCCCAGGAGCTTATGCGCCCGGAGATGAATTACAACCTGATTTAAAAACCTCTCTTCGAGAACGTTTCATACAAACGAAGCTTGTCCGTGCGTGGTGATTCACAAACCGTTTCGCACGAGACAAGGATCGCGCGAAGAAGATGATCGCTGACCGTTGCGGTATCGGTTGAGAGTTCATTACGTGCCTGATAGATGAGCTTGTTGCCAATCTCTTCTCCCAGAAGCTCTCTCACGTCCCACAGAACAGAAAGAACAAAATCGGAGCTCGCAGTGCGGTCAGATTCGTCCCAGTGAGAGTACGGTCTCGAGTTGTGCGGATCTTTCGGTTCAGAGTTACTGCGGCCGGGAACGCGATCATAAACTTTGCGCTTATTCGCGAGAGCGGCAGCGAAGTAATCCGCCATCCCTTCAATCACCGGAGTTGAGTGAGTGATGGCAAGCTTGTCGGAAAGAACGATATGTGAGTACTCGTGATAAACCACTTCAGGCACCATCGCCGTATCGATGTAGAACCATTTCTCCACGAAGAATGGATCCAGCCGGCGTGAGCTCTGAACCAGGAAGTGCGTGAGAGCGATCGTACCCGCAAAGCGGATGAGATCGGTCTGGATGCTTCCGGTTGCGTACGACGGATAAACCATGCGCTCGATCATGGAAATCTGAAGCTGCTGTTGAGCATAGTTGATGACCGGATGCTCAAGTTGCGCAAGTGACTGAGTGAGAGGATTTGGTCCCATCCCTGCAATCATGTCACGTGTGCTCACGACTTTTTTTGGACGGAACCAGATCTCAGGGCCCCACTGGTCTTCTCTACCTTGCGGAACCCAGTCAGGAGTTCTGCCACCGGGAATGGAAAGAGCGTTGTTGAACTGCGGATCACGATGGTCATTGGCGTAATGGCCCTGATCATCAAAGAGATTAGTAATGTCGAGACGAACGATGAGTTTCGGAAGAGTTTTCACTCTTTCCGCACCGATCTTATCCACCCAGAAGTGACGGGCCTCCGTGAGGTGATAATATGCGTTCGCCGCTTTCGATACGATTTCCTTATCCGAATCATGGAAGGAAACCGGTTCATTGGTTTTCCCTTTGACCACGCGGAAATATTTCCCTTCAAAAGAATCTGCGCTCTCCAGATCTTCGAGCTGCACGTCTTTATGATAAGTGCGGGTAGAATGGTCCTGCCTCACGATCACACTGAACGTCTGCGCGTGAAGGGAGCCGGCAACAAAGAGTGAAAGAAGTAATAGTTTCATTGTGTGCTCCTTAAATGATCACGTTCCAGTTATCGTCAGGATCAGGCTTCTGTGTCGTCGGCAAGAGACGCGACTGAGTGAACATCAAGGCAACCGCGCCCATGATATTGAACGGAGGCGGAAGATAGAAGGTCGCAGTTCCTGCAATCGAGAACGCAAAGTTGGCGTACGTGCGGAAGCGCGACTCCCCTTTTGGATTCCAGAATTCCTCAAATTTCAGGATATGATCGAGCTCTTCTGATTTAATGAGGCCAGTTTCATACGAAGCCGCGATGATGTCTTCATAGCCAATACCCGTGCCGGCGAAAAGATCTCCGCGCATGAGCTCGCCCATTTCTTTTCTCATCATGTTGATTGCGACACGATACTGCTCCATCGGAGAAAGAACATAAGTCTGACTCTCGATGGTTGAGTTCGGACCGTATTGGAAAATGAGATCCACGCGACGGGCATCCAGGCGACGAGTGAGTTTTTCAATCACGCCCGACATGATCATCACCTGAGTCGGCGAGAACATCTTATAAAGACGGCCGCGCTGAGTGAGCTTTTCTTTACGAGAAGCATAGGTTGCGGTGAAGTTGTTCGTCGCAACTGGCTCTCTCGTTTTTGCCATCTTGTCTTTCGCGTTCTCAACCATATTGAGATAGTTATACGCGTAGTGATCCGCGGTAAGCACACCGTCCAGGCGAAGGGCGTTGAGCTTGTTAAAAGTTACTCTATCAATCATCCCGTCACGAAGACCAATGGTGGCGAGACGGAGCATGATATTGCTTCTTTCTGCCGGAGTCTTCGCGGTCACCATTTCCGCCATTCTCATGTAGCGACCGATCGAGCAGTAACTCACATCATCCGGCCAGGGAGTCACGTAAGCGAAATATTTTTTGATATCAAGGCCTGCCGGAGCAGGAGCAAGGTCACTGGAAATTCTTGGGGCCTTCCAGCGGCCGGCGTTGGCGAGATCTAAGCGAACTTCGTCTCCATTCAGAATGACTTCCATCAGGATGTCATCCATCTCATTCTGCATGCGAAGAAGAACGAGGAGATTACGAAGTTCAGTATCCTGTTGAATCACTCCTGCCGATTTGGCGTTGTCGAGAAGGAGTTGCGCCAGACCTGGATCACACTGAGCATCTCTTGCTTCAAATGTGATCATCGTTGAACGGAAGACATTTACTGCTCTCGTCTTCGCTTCATCCCTTAAAGGATGGGATTTGAGCCAGGTAACAAGGCTGGATCGGTCTTTGTTCGTCACGATTCGTGAAACCGCTTCTTTATTGTTCTGAAGAAGGGTGACGTCGAACGCGAAAGCCCGGGTGAAAGAGATGAAGATCAGGACCATAAAAAAGAAGAGAAATTTCATGACACTCCCTTTGAAAGGAGCGGAGATATAATAAATTTCTTAACACGTGCGAAGTGCCGAAAACGAAATTCAGGTAAAGAGAAGTCTGGGAAAGAATGACGTCAATTGGGGTGAAACGTTATCTCGCGGTAAAAGCAGTGAATGCGTCTTTGGCCCACTGACGTGCGAGCGGTGTGCCTTCGGGTGACCAATAGTGAATGCCGTCCCCGCCCGTGGCCGGGTAATGTGTGACGGACGCGCTTTCAAAATAGCGGCACGTCTCCCCGATCGCTGTTTTTACCAGACGATCAAGGCGAGGAATATCATCGCGGAATTTTCTCATGTCAGGAGGAAGAACCCAGAAACAATCAGCACCCGAGCGAATGATTTCTTCTTTTAATTTTGTCATGTCTTTGATCGCCACTTCATCACTTTCTTCTTTCACGTAATTTGTTCCGAATTCGATGATCACGTGATCCGGATGAACATCATTAAGAAGTTGAGTGAAAATTGGAGTCACCGCGGTTGTCGCTTGCGTGACTTTGCCTTCGAGAGTTTTTTCGAAATATCCGCAGGTGGTTTTCTGACCCGTGAACCACCAACGTGCGATCGACCCGCAGGATGCGTAAGTTGCAACTCTCGCACCGTCATTTCTTAAAAGTTCATCGAGCTTCTGACCAAAGGGGCCGACGGAATGAGAATCACCGATAAAAAGAATGGTAGCGGTAAGAAGTGTGTGCATGAAAAGGATTTATCAAAGCGCCCAGAAAATAGGAACCCCCCATTCTGGGGGGCCCGACAGATATTGTGAATTGAAGACGCTAGTCGAAACTAGCTTCCGCAGCTCACACAAGCTTCTGGATTATCGAGTGAACACATAAGTGCTTCAGCGTTCGTCGCCGCAGGAACAGTTTTTGCCGTTTCCTTGATCGTAAACTTGATCGCATCAACTGCTGGACGTGTACGGAGGTAGTACATACCAGTCTTGAGTCCAAGCTTCCACGCAGTGAAGTGAAGCGAAGACAGTTTACCGAAGTTAGTGTCTTCCATGTGGATGTTGAGCGACTGAGACTGATCGATGTAAGCACCACGATCAGCTGCCATCTCAAGGATCGACTTCTGCTTGATTTCCCAAACCGTCTTGTAGAGTTCCTTGAGATCGGCAGGGAGCTCTGGAATGTACTGGACTGAACCGTTGTGAGCGATGATTCTGTCCTTCATTTCTTCATTCCAGAGGCCCATACCGATAAGATCCCTTACGAGATGCTTATTCACTACCGCGAACTCACCAGAGAGAACACGACGAGTGTACATGTTTGAAGTCACCGGCTCGATACACTCGTTGTTGCCGAGGATCTGAGACGTTGAGGCAGTTGGCATTGGTGCCATGAGAAGCGAGTTACGAACGCCGTAAGTTTTGATCTTCGCTCTGAGAGTTGTCCAATCCCAACGTTCAGTGTTCGAAACACCCCACATATCCGGCTGGAGAATTCCCTGAGATACAGGTGAACCTTCATAAGACTCGTAAGCGCCATGCTCTTTAGCGAGATCGCAAGAAGCTGAGATGGCCGCATAGTAAATCGTCTCGAAGATTTCTTTGTTCAGGCGACGAGCTTCCGCTGAGTCGAACGGCATTCTCATTTTGAAGAATGTGTCCGCGAGACCCTGAACGCCGATACCGATCGGACGGTTCTTCATGTTCGAGTATCTCGCCTCTTCTACCGGATAGTAGTTAAGGTCGATGATGCGGTTGAGGTTACGGGTTACCTGGTAAGTCACATCGTAAAGTTTCTTGTGATCGAAGTTGCCGTCTTTCACGAACATTGGAAGCGCGATCGAAGCGAGGTTACAAACTGCGATCTCCTTCTCCGACGTGTACTGCATGATTTCCGTACAGAGGTTAGAAGACTTGATTGTCCCGAGGTTCTTCTGGTTCGACTTCTCGTTTGCCGCATCTTTATAGAGCATGAACGGCATACCAGTTTCAATCTGAGACTGGATGACTTTGTACCAGAGGTCACGGGCCTTCACGGTCTTGAGACCACGGCCTTCTTTCTCGTACTTCTCATAGAGCTCTTCGAAAGCTTTGCCGTAAGTATCAGCGAGTCCTGGTGACTTGTTCGGGCACATGAGCGTCCAGTCAGCATCGGTTTCAACACGCTTCATGAACAGATCGTTTACCCAGAGAGCGTAGAAGAGATCGCGGGCGCGAAGTTCTTCTTTCCCGTGGTTCTTCTTCAGCTCAAGGAAATCTTCGATGTCAGCATGCCAAGGCTCGAGGTAGATTGCGAACGCGCCTTTGCGCTTGCCACCGCCCTGGTCAACGTAGCGAGCAGTATCGTTGAACACGCGGAGCATAGGTACGATCCCGTTGGAGGTACCGTTGGTGCCTTTGATGAATGAGCCCTTTGCGCGGATGTTGTGGATCGAAAGGCCGATGCCGCCAGCAGATTGAGAAATAAGTGCGCATTGCTTGAGCGTTTCATAAATTCCTTCGATAGAGTCATCTTTCATCGCCACGAGGAAGCAAGAAGACATTTGTGCCTTGTTGGTCCCGGCGTTGAAGAGAGTAGGAGAAGCATGAGTGAACCACCCCTCAGAGATGAGGTGGTAAGTCTTCATTGCTTCTTCAATGTTGTCCGGCTGAACACCGAGAGCAACACGCATGAAGAGGTGCTGTGGACGCTCAACGATCTTGCCGTTCACTTTGAGGAGATAAGATTTTTCGAGAGTCTTGAACCCGAAGTAATCGAACTCGAAGTCACGTGAGTAAGCGATCTCAGTTGAGATTCTGTCCTTATACTCGCGACAGTAGTTGATGAACTCCTGAGAGACGAGCGGCTGGTGTTCGCCAGTGAACTCGTTCTTGAAGTTGAAAAGTTTTTCCATCGTCTCAAGGAATGAGTCCGAAGTAGAACGGTGGAGGTTTGCTACCGCGATACGGCCGGCGAGACGGGCATAATCCGGGTGAACTGAAGTCATGTAAGCTGAAACTTCTGCCGAGAGATTATCCAGCTGCTCGGTGGTGATTCCATCGAAGAGACCATTGATGGTACGCTGAGCGACCGTCATGGAGTCTACGTATTTTTGATCAAGACCGTAAGTGAGCTGGGAAATACGGTGAGTGATCTTATCGAATTGAACTGGTTCTTTTTTGCCTGAGCGTGTGTGTACGAACATGTCTTACTCCTAAAAATCCATATCTGTTGAGAAAGCGAACTGTGAGCCAGCAGGTTCTTTGCCTGAATTAGCAACGCCTGCTTTCTGGTATTCAGAAACTCTTCTCTCGAAGAAGTTAGTCTTACCTTGCATTGAGATGAGCTCCATCCAGTCGAATGGGTTCTTTGCATCCCAGATGTTTGAGTAGCCGAGTGAGCGCATGAGACGGTCAGCGCAGAAACGGATGTACTCTTTCATCATCTCGGCATTCATGCCGATGAGAGAAACCGGAAGAGCTTCAGTGATGAACTCACACTCGAACTCAACTGCTTCCTTGATGAGATCGCGGATGCGGGCCTCAGAAGGCTTGTTCTGGATGTAGTTCTTATAGAGCATACAAGCGAAGTCAGTGTGGAGACCTTCGTCACGAGAGATGAGCTCGTTAGAGAAAGTGAGTCCAGGCATGAGGCCGCGCTTTTTGAGCCAGGAGATCGAGCAGAAAGCACCGGAGAAGAAAATTCCTTCGATGGCAGCGAAAGCAACAAGACGTTCAGCGAACGATTCGTTGCCGTTGATCCACTTCATCGCCCAGTCTGCTTTCTTCTTGATACATGGGATATTATCGATCGCCTTGAAGAGGTGCTCTTTCTTAGCTGCATCTTTAATGTAGGTGTCGATCAGAAGCCCGTAGGTTTCAGCGTGGATGTTTTCCATCGCAATCTGGAAACCGTAGAAGGCACGCGCTTCCGGAATCTGAACATCGTTATAAAAACGAAGCGCCAGGTTCTCGTTCACGATCCCGTCAGAGGCCGAGAAGAACGCGAGAATATGGGAAACGAAGTGACGCTCTTGGTCATTCAGAGATTCCCAATCATTCAAGTCCGAGTAGAGATCAATCTCTTCTGCAGTCCAGAAAGAGGCCATCGCATTTTTGTACATGTTCCAGATGTCGTTGTACTTGATCGGGAAAAGAACAAAGCGATCAGTTGTTTCTTTAAGTAGTGGCTCCATGCTGCTCATACCCCAACTCCTTCTTCATGATGTGTGTGGTAGTCCGTTTATATCTGTCTTAAATTAAGCGTAGTGGTCGTTCTGACATTTGAAAAGAGAAAAAACTAGATATAGTGGTATTGCCAATTTTCTGACGGTTTTTGCTACTAAATAACCCTATATCCGACAAAATTTCTCGATGAAAATCTCTGACATTTAATCATTTTCTTACATTAAAAGGTGCACAATTTGATTCTTGTTGAGAAAGATTTTGGGCCATGTGTTGAGCACGGAAAAGAGTTCCTCTGAGTACTCTCTTTCATGCTCGCGAAGAGATTGAAACTGAGTTTAGTGGAGGAAAATTTTTCCGTTTATGTTCAGCCCGGCCATTGTGCTGAGTGATTCTTTATTGTTTTAAGGGGCCCAAAATCTTTGCGAATAGAAGGAGGCCCCATGAAACATTTATGTCTGCTATTTGTTTTCGCTCTCTCACTCACCAGTGCGTGGGCAAAAACCAGTCCAGAGGCGGAAGCCGCCTATAAGGACATCCAGAAAACTTTCGGATCAGTTCCCTCATTCATGAAAGCAGTCCCTGATGAGGCCATCAGCGGCGCCTGGCAGGACATGAAAGGGATCCAGTTGAACCAGCTCACGGCGATTCCCGGAAAGTACAAAGAGCTCATCGGGCTTGCAGTGGCGGCACAGATTCCGTGTAAGTACTGCGTGTACTTTCACACTCAGGCAGCAAAACTCAATAAAGCTTCTCCGCAAGAAATAAAAGAGGCCCTGGCACTCTCGGCGTGCGTGAGAAGATGGAGCGCGGTGATTACCGGTAATGGCATCAGTGAAGAAAAGTTCCGCGCTGAGACTGATCAGATGCTGAAGTTTGTATCCAACCAACCGCTTCGTCAGGCACAGGAAGCAAAACCTAACTCAAATGAACCAGTGTTGATAGATACGCCGGAAAAAGCACTGAAAGACATTGAGCAAACTTTTGGATTTGTGCCGGAGTTTCTGAAACTCTATCCGCAAAGTGGAATCGTGGGCGCATGGAGTGAGATGAAGTCACTTGATCTCAATCCGAATACAGCGATCCCTGCTAAGTATAAGGAGCTCATTGGTCTTGCGGTGGCCTCACAAACTCCCTGTCCGTATTGCACTTACTTCCACAGTCAGGGTGCAAAGATGAGTGGAGCAACAAAGGATGAATACGCTGAGGCGGTTGCGATGGCAGGCCTCACACGTCACTGGAGCACGATCCTGAATGGCTCTGGTCAGGACGAAAAATCCTTCCGTGCGGAAGCGGACAAGGTGATGAATTACGTCCGGAAGAATATGCCGAAAGAAGTAACATCGAGATAAATAAAATCCCTTCCCGCAAAGCTTGAGATCACTCAGTTTTGCGGGAATATAAACAAAACTTTCGAATAATAAATTAAGCTTAACTTTGCTCTGAATTATCACGATAAAATTTCACTCATTCCCAGGAGGGAAAGGTGATCTTCTACACAATTCAGGGCCCAGGCTACGAACTTGAAATCCACGACGACAAAATGAAACTCTCAAAGCGAACGTGGCTCCGCCAGTTTTCCGGCAGAGACGCGGTGAAGACCTGGGAACTGAAAACCCTCGCGGGATTTGAAATCACTCCTCATTTTTTCTGGGGAAAGATTGAGTGGAAAGCTGAAGATGGAACGCAGGAAAGCTTCCGCTTCTCAACCAATCCTGAGATGGTGAAAAAAATCGAGAAGTACATGCAGAAGATGATCCTGAAAAATATCCATCGCAAAAATCAGCTCGCGATTTCCGCTTGATTGTTTTTCTTAAATTCACTGAAAATAAAAAGGGCCGCTTTCGCGGCCCCTTTTTTTAGCTTAGATCTTTTCTGATTCGGAGAGGAAGTTCAGTGGCTGTCTTACGTCCACCACACCGCCGCCTTTAGGCTTAGGGAAGTCGATGAGGCCAAGAACGTTGCCCATACAATTCGTGCCTTTCTTCGAGAACTGCGCGTCTTTCACGCGGATATCGTAACGGGAAACCTTACCATTGGCGTTGATCGTGAAGTTCAGATCAATCACCCCTTTGACTTTTTCATCGTGTCCGATGAGTTCCTGCTGATAACAGTGACGGAACTGCGGAATGTATTCGCGGAGAATCTTACGAAGAAGCTCCGGATCCATTGAACCGAGAACGACTGTTTTTGGTTCAAGGTAGGCGGTATCAAAACCTTTCTTCGAAGCAAGACCTCTGGCGCCGTATGAGCCGGAGCCATTGCCTTTGGAATCGGAGCCGTTGAACTTCCCTACTCCAATGTCAGCACCTGCAACGAGCGCACCTTTATCCGATGTCCCGGCGTTGAAGGCGACATCTTTCATGCCGGTCTTCCCTGCCGCTGTACCATGAGCAGTAGCATTCAGGTTTGGCGCATCTGCAGTGACTGATCCGAGCGCAACAGAGCTCTTAAACTCGTAGGCCTTCACGACTGGTTTCGCGGCCACTGGTTCTGCCACCGGTTGCGGAGCTGCTGCCTTCGCCACCTGTTTTGTTTTCTGCGAGGCCTGAGCGAATTCAACTTTTGGTTTGATCGGCTGGTCGTTTTCTTTATGACCGGTGTTTTCCGTCTGAGATGTAATTTCCTGAGCGGCCACTTCCGACTTCACCTCAGTCTCAGGCGATTGCTTCTGCACCGGAGTCTTGATCGTATACACGATCGCGACATCATTTTTCATCTCTTCCGGAGTTGGAAGGCTCACGAAAAGAAGAAGAAGCATCGGCAGGAACATCCCTGCAAATATTTTGGAAGATTTGATGAGGAACTCGCGATCCCGATAGAACATCGGGAGGGAGCTCCAGCCAGTCGCCTGGTTAACGAGACGAATGGAGATCTGTTCTGATCCGTGAGTGAGGAAGACCGTATCATTGAGATTGATCTTGTCCCAGGCAGCAGACGGAGTGATTTTATCATTCGGATAGAAACGAAGTTTACCATCCTGGATAGAGAAGATCTTCGTGCGCTCAATTGTGTGGAACGGAAGAATGTTCTTCTTTGATTTGTCAGCGCCGAGATAGAAATCTCCATCACGAAGTTTGAGATAAGTCACGTCCATCATGAGGCCGTTAATATAGCTGATGACTTCGAGACGACGGTCTTTTGTCTGGTGGATGATTTCCAGTGGCTCAATGGATTGATCAAGATCAATGTAATCACCGGTGCCTTCCGCAACCGGAATAGCAGAAATTGGTTTCCAGGATTCTTCGTTGAACTTGATGTCGCAATATTCTCCGTCGATGAAGACGAGACCTTCTTTGGGAGGAAGTTCAACCTGCATGATCGGCTCAACTTTGAGCGCTTCGATATTTTCGTCGGCATTGAAGACAGGTGGAGCATCATCCAGCATTTCTGCCGCGAATGAAAGATTACCGATGGTGAGAACGTCACCGGAACCCACGAAAGATTCGTTCACGCGCTTGCCGTTGACGAACACGCCGGTCTCAGAGAAGAGATCCTTCACCATGAGTCCTTCGCCTTTCACGAAGAGGAACACGTGGTAAGAAGAAATTCCCTGGATACAGAGCTGGATATCGCAGTTCTCGGCACTGCCTACAAGAAGTTTTTTCTTGTCGAGGACGAAGGCTTCTGGGATCCGCCCGTCCAGGCATCTGAGCCTCATCTGTCCAGCTAGAAGTTGTGTGGCCTTCATACGGCTACTCCTGTTTCTCTTTCATTCGCACTGCCAGCATCTTCTCAATCTTCTGCGAGATGGCAGTGATCTCGAGAACTCCGCTGCGCTTGCGTGCCTTCATGACGGCGAAGGCGCCCTTGATATCATTCTTACGGATGAGATACAGCGCATAGGTCGCGGCAATATCTTCACGCTCGAAATGGTTTTTAGGAATCATGGCAAAATACTTCCCGGAAGTTTCCAGGTCACCCTTGTAGAGATGGGCGTTTGCGAGAAGGAAGAACACATCAATGTCCTGGCTTCCCTTGAACGGGCCCGAAGTAAGAAGCTCGATCGCTCTATCGTAGTGGCCGAACTGGAGATAGAGCTGGGCCATGTTGTAGCGCGGGACCTTGAAGTCCGACGCCGTCTTCATGGATTCTTTTAAGAGCTCTTTCCCTTTCTCCCACTGTTCGTGCTTGAAAGAAATGAGCGCGAGGTTGTTCTGCGCGATCGACTTGATGGTGGCGTTCTTCGCTTCATCAAGTGACATGCGGTAATAGAACTCGGCCTTCGACCACTTGTCTTCAACGAAGTAACAGTTCCCCACGTGAAGCCAGTAGTACGGAGTGCCCACGAGTTTTTCGTAATCTTTTTTATACTGAACGAGGGTCTCTTTCGATTTGCCTTTGTAGCAATTGATCACCGGCATTTGCGAAGAGGCATTTTTCTCAAGACGGCTTTCTCCCCAGCGGAGATACGATTCATCCGCCAGAGAGTCCCACTGGACGTCTTCAATCTTCCGTTCAATCCGGCTGGATGAACAGGAAGCGAGAACAATCAAAGAAAGAATAAAAAATACGCTCTTCATATTATTCCTTCCCTTTGTCCATCGTCACACCGGTGAAGAAGGAGTGCACCGGGTTCTCTACGTTTTCCAGACTGGCGATTGAGCGCGAGCCGTAAGTGAGAGTTTCTTTATCTTTGAGCGCCTTCGCGAGGTTCTTTTCAAACTGCACGGAGACGTTCAGGAATTCCTTGCTCACACCTGCCATCGCCTTAGTGAAGTGACCTGTTGTCTCCTCGTCCATTCCCTTCGGACGGACCGATTGGATTTTTTCTCCCACGATCTGGTAGACCTGGGAGAAGTGACGGGTGGCGAGGATCGCGAGATCCACCTGAGTTGATTTCGTGAGGCCCTGGTACTTATTCTTGAAGTCCTGAACTTTCAGGAGATACGCTTCAAGAGATTTGTTATAAGCATCACCGTCAAAAACTGGTTTGTCCCAGATGACGTAGGATTCAAGCTCTTCACGATCTTTCTTCGCTTTCTCAAAGAGATTCATTTCTTCGAGCCACTTGTCAGTCTCTTCATGACGAAGACCGCGGAACTCTCCGATGATGCTTTCTTTCAGAGTGAGATTCGATTTTTCCCAATACCACTTCTGGAGTGAATATCTGTACTGAGTGATATAAGGCTCAACCGAGTGTCTCTGAACAAAGAGACGGAGCGCATGGAAGTCGCCCTGTTTTTCATGATACTGATAGATCTGAGTAAGGGCCTTGTCTTGAAGTTCAGGCTTACTGATACACTTGCTGTAATTTGAAACCATCCCCTCGGCCACACCTGGATTGTCTTCTACGAGTGAGGTCATGAGGCCGATCTCATAGAAACGCGATTGCGTATCATCTTTCAGGTGACAGAACTTTTTCAAATGAAGCTTGGTCATGTTGAAAGCAGTGACAAAGTCCTGTAGGCGATACATGCGTTCAGTGAGCTTCAGCTCCTCGCCTCTTCTTTCTTTCCATTCTTCGTCAGTCATGCGGGCGTGAGCAAGCTCGAGCCAGTGATAGCTCTTGGTGGTCTCGCCCATCTCAAGCTGGATCATGGCGCCGAAGAAAGCGGCCTGGTATTTCACGCGGTCGGTGTAGAGCTTGTGAACATAAATTTCTTCAAAGCCTTTGGCGGCCGCAGCTTTGTCCCCTTTCTTCGCCATGTCCTGGTACTGAAGGAAGAGGATATTCCCGAGTGTGATCTCTGCTTTTTCGATCGTGTCTTTTGAAAACGAAAGGAAGCCTGCTTTCATCTGATAAATCCAGTGAGAAAGCTTCACAGTGTTTTTCTTCTCAATGAAGAAGTCCAGAACGCGGGTCATGAGCTTCTGCTGCTCTTTCAGATGTTCCGGATAATTTTTATTATAGACCGCAAGAACCTGCGAGGCCTTCTGGTCGTCATGCATTTCGTGATAAATCTCAAAAAGCTTCGGATAGATTTGCTCTGAGCGCGGATCACGCGGCCAGAACTGAAGGTGTTCTGAGTAAGCGAAGATCAGGAACTTTTTGTTTTCTTCTTTTGGAAGAACTTCCATTGCCGTGAGAGCAAGGAGCGAATCAAAAGCTTTGCGGCCAACAGTTTCGTTCTTCACGCGTTTCGCTTCAAGAATCGCTTCCTGATAGCTTGGAGCAGAGTCTTTAAAGCGGCGAACCGAGTAGAAAGTTTCCGCCCGGAAGTAGTAATACTCCACGCGCTTATTCACATCGAGATTAATCAGGTGATCAAAGAAGTTTAACACAACTTTCAACTCACCTTCTTTAAAGTCAGATGAGTCTTCCTTCATGTCTTTGGCGAGCTTGATCTGGAGGAAGCCGACGAGTGTGCGCATCTTCTCGATGGCATCTTCCTTCATTTCCACCGGAAGTTTTTCTTTCTTCTCTGCGGTCTTATTGAACTCTTCCGCTTTGTGATAGTACTTCACCAGCTGGCCCGAAATTCTTTCGTGATCCGGGAAGCGCTTGTAGTGGTTATAGAAGTCGAGATAGGTGTGAAAGAGTTGTTCCTGGTACTTCGGCCACTTGTTCTTGTTGATGAGTTCCTGGACTGAAGCAAGGATCTCTTCCGTTTCTTTCTGGTGGCCCTTGTCCATCGCCTTCAATGCCATCGGCATGAGATAGGGAACCGGATCTTTTTCATGCTTCAGGTAAAACTCAAGCCCTTCCAGAGGACGGGAAGCGTATACGTAGAATGAGCCGATATTTTCAAGCACCTGATCGCGGACACTCACATAAGATTTGTCTTTCGATTTAGCATAAGACGCTTGGATCGCGCGGATGGCGCGGTCAAAGTCATGCTCCTTCAGGTAGCACCACGAGAGGTTGAAGAGGTGCTTGGTGAGCCACTCGTCTTCGGATTTCTTGATCGCGCGCTCATAGTAATGAATGGCGTCTTTGAATTTCTTTTCGTTGTAGTAGTGGTCCGCAAGAGCAGTCTCTGCGTGGTGACGAAGAGAGTTATGCGGATCATTCACCAGAGAGATCGTTTTCAGGAGATATTCTTCGGCGAGATTATCGCGGCCAGAGTCGCGTGAGTTCAGACCGAGCACGAAGAACACCCATGGCTTGTGGGCAGTGTTCGGGAATTCTTTCAGGAAATTGAAACCGAACT
>JBJMLZ010000222.1:0-3513 GCA_045805035.1 Bacteriovoracaceae bacterium | reverse complement strand
TGAAAGTCTTTGATGTCCTTACTCATCTTCTCTTTTTCTTTTTCCACCACGAGTTTACTCGTGAAGAGATTCTGACTAAGCCGGATCATGATCGAAGGAGGTACGCCCATCGTCTGCGGTGTGTACGCCGGACGTTTCACGATCTTCGGTTTCTTCGTCACCATCGTGTGAATATCGAAGATAAGATAATTTTCCCCATTCCCGGTTGGATTAATATTTCCGGTGCGGATACCGCCGAGCTCAATGTCCTTGAGATACGGCACGATCTTACTCAGGCGCAGCCTCAGCATGATCGCGTTTTTCTTCGCCATGATTTCATTATTCAGGTTGAAGTCTTTCTCGCCCGCGAAAGCAAAAATCGAATTCAGGGTCTTCGCGGTCCGCTCAAAGCGCGAGCGTTCAAGATCGATCGAGGCTAGATTCAGCTCGAGCGATTTTTTTTCGCTGTTCAACACTTCCAGAGCATCCGGATTTTTTTCGGTTGCGATGAGTTTCCTGACACCCGCAAGGAGTGCTCTGTTCTTGGCGGCCTTACGGTCAAAAGTCGAGAAGTCTCCCGAGAGGGCGGCAAGATACCCACGGGTGGCCGCCAGACCCAGCGACAAAAGCTGAGTGGGAATCACCACGCGGTCCCTCAATGGATTTTTGGAATTGGCCTGGTAGAAATAAGTTTCCGAGATCGGAAACTCGAGCACGAGATGTCTCTCGGGACTGATCTGCGGAAGAATGGAAAGTTGAAATTTAAAATCAGCGAGGTGTTTTTCGATGCCGATCGCGCGGATGTCATCGAGAGGCAGACGGAAGTCGCCATAGAGATACATCTTGTGAGTTTTCGGATCGAGCTTGAGTTTCAGGCCATGAAGCATGTCGGACTTCGTGATGTGGCCGGAGATCTGTTCGTTGATAAAGCTCTCGGAAATGTAGATGCTTCCGACTTTGCTTTCAAAAAGTTCCTGCGAAAAGACCACAGAACAGAATTGCATCCAGAGGATGGCGAAGAAAAGGACATTTTTCATAGAGCTAAATCTTAGCCTTAGCGGCAGAAGCGATCAAGCCCTTCACCGATGGTGGCGTATTGATCGCAGAATCCCGGATATTCACCGGTCTCTTTTTTGAATTTACAGCAGATATGGCGATGGTTGACATGACCAAAGGAGTTTTCTTCAAGCGCCTTCATGACACTCGGGTATGACATGAGCCTTTTAGTTGACGGACAACCTGGTTGACAGGTCGCAAGTCCTGCATCGATCAGGTCTTGCCAGGACGAGCAGTTGTTTTTCACTGGAGCGCAATTCGGGCCTTTTAAACTTCCATCGCTCGCTTCATATTCATCCGCGAGATTAAAAAGAGAGTGACCAAGTTCATGAACAATCACCCGCGCTGACTTCGGGTGATTGGTGGCCGCCGCCACAGCTCCTCCGCTTCCGCCGTATCTGTCGGTGTTGTGAATGATGACTACCTGGCGATTGGTAAAATTCGTGCACTTGTTGGCGAGAAGAAGTCCCTTGAGTGAGTTACATTTGGTGAGACGTTCAATGGAGTTGCTGAAGCTGCAGAAACCGTCCGAGGCAAGAGAGGCCTTCACGATCCAGACGTTCAGAGTTTCCACCTGATCTGAGAAAGGTTCGTAAGCAGAAATTTCTTTCCAGTGATCTTTCACTGACGATTCGAATTCATCGAGCTTACCGAGAAAACCTGAGGCCACAAAAACAATATTGATCGATCGATTGTCGGGATTTTTTGAAGACCTGATTTTCACGCATTCATCACTGTCCGCAAAGGCCAACGAGGTGAAGAGCGCGCAGAGAAGGAGAAATGTTCTCATAGGGAAATTATAGGTTTGGGAACCTTCGGATATGCGGTGACATGAACTTTCTTCCAGGGGTGACTAAAATCTGTCGGCACGTCCTTTAGCGTTCGCGCGTAAAAACATTAACTTGGCCTTAAAAAAATCAAGAAACTATTAAGCTGTATGACCGTGCGAGCGCCCC
Organism: Bacteriovoracaceae bacterium; assembly: GCA_045805035.1. Taxonomy (GTDB): domain Bacteria; phylum Bdellovibrionota; class Bacteriovoracia; order Bacteriovoracales; family Bacteriovoracaceae; genus Peredibacter. The sequence goes on along the minus strand of JBJMLZ010000222.1, from coordinate 1,522 downwards.
TACATTGTGGGCCGGAGTAAGATATATGATAAATATTGGACATCAGTTTCAAGTCGCCAAGATCTTCGCCCCTGTTTCCGCGGTGGAGGCCAGGGTCGAAATTAACGACATTCTCGACCACGCGCTTAAAAATTCCCTCTGCGCTTTCAATCTCCAGTCCCAATTGATGCAGATCTACCTGATGGAGGAGATATCCCCGGAAACGGTGGAAAGACTCCTCGAAATCGCGCTGAAATCCTGTGTTCAGGTGAAAAAAATGAACGATTCGGTGGAACGGCTGCGGTGGCTTGTTCAATCACAAGGAAATGTTGACGGATCAACTCGCTCCGTCCTGTAATGGAGGCAACTATTCTTAAACAAGGATCAAGACATGAAGTGTACTATCGTTGCCCTCATCGCTTTTTTCACTGCCAGCGCTTTTTCCGCTGTGGTGAAAAGCACAGACGCACAAAACGGCTGCGACCTGTATCAGGCCGTCCAGGAAGACTCTAACGGCCGCATCGTTCTTGCTCCCGGACAGGCACTTGTTTCTTCCAAGCGCGTTTACGGACTTTCTTTTCTTGATATGGAAGTAGACTTTGACCGCCAGGAAGTTCTCGTTCAGACGACGATGAACGTAGTGATGGGACTTAACCGCGAACTCATGCCAACAAAATCCTCGATCAAAAAAGACAATGCTGATTTCAACTTCCTCATCAATCAACTGAACCGTAAGCTCAGCCTCTTCGAAAAAATCTGTATCTCTTCGAAGAATGAAATCATGTACGCGAAGTTTTTCCCGGCACCACCAGAGAGCAAATAATCATCATGACGAGTGATGATCGCATCACGGAATTAGAGATTCGATTCTCTCATCAGGACCACTATCTCCAGCAGCTCAATGAAGTCATTGTGAACCAGCAAAAGACGATTGAGCGGCTTGAGAAAGAGGTCCTGGATCTCAAACGCAGCATGAATTCCACCTCAAGTGTTACTCCCATTCAGGGAATGAAAGACGACAAGCCCCCTCACTACTGATCTCCCGACCAAACACCTTTCTCAGGTACACTCCATCCTCAGGATGAATTAAGTAAATCACGCATCGTCTCGGGGATACCATAATTACAGGACAAGGAGTTGTGTATGGAAAATCAGGATAAAGAACCAGCTCTCCCTCAATCAGGGAAGCATGGACAGAGAAGAGTTTATCAGTACGCCACCGGTCGCGGAGGAGTGCCGATAGGAAAAGAGAAAGGTGTCAGTGATGAAGGTGAGCAGGTGGATTATCAATATGCCACCGGCCGCGGAGGCGTTCATCTGGAGGGTCTCGGACACTTCGGACAGAAGGTAAAAAAATTTACCGACATTCTGAAAGAAAAACTTGGGATTTCGAAATAAAAAAAGCTCCGGCATTTTCGTGCCGGAGCTTCTCTGACTCACCCTTAGTGAGACATCTGGTCTTTTGATTCCTGTACATTCACTTTGTGATCGGATTTATCGACGGTCGCACCAGCGCTATCGTCTACATAATCCTTGGCGGCAT
>JBJMLZ010000221.1:0-4562 GCA_045805035.1 Bacteriovoracaceae bacterium | reverse complement strand
GCTTCGTCTTCTTGGCCGTGAAGAAACAGGTGTGGCAACCCCAGAGGAAAGTGGAACGCTTCGTTTACTTGTTCCTCTCACCAAGCTCTTCACCACCAAAGAAGGCGTCGCGATCTCCAGTGAGATCCTCGAATGTTTCGGTGGCGCAGGTTACATCGAAGACACACATCTTCCTGAGCTTCTCCGGAATTCTCAGGTGCTTGCGATCTGGGAAGGAACGACGAATGTTCTCTCGCTCGATGGACTGCGCGCGATTGCCAAGGAAAACGCAGGCGAGGCCTTCATGGGGGATCTCACGAAAAAACTTTCGCGGATCACTTTACCTGAAAAAAATCAGGTTCTCGCGGCGGCGAAAGAGCTTGGTGATCACTTCAAGCGCACGACCGAAGAAGAGAATCTTTCAACGGGCGCGCGCGAACTCGCTTTTTCATTGGCGCGAACTTACTGCGCGGCCTTGATGCTCGAACAAGCGGAATGGGAGCAAAAAAATGGGAAAGGTGATCGCGTTCTGATTGCGGCCCGACGTTGGATCGATGCGGGTCTGGTGAAACTTCATGATGAAAGTTCAGAGCGCAGAAAAGAATCAGCGCTTTTGATTCAGGATAAGAAATAACCTGGCCGTCGCTTCGGCATCACACATTGCCCGGTGATGCTGGACCAGTGGCACGTTAAAGTGCGCGGTGAGATTGGCGAGTCCAAATGATTCAAGCTCAGGGAAATATTTTTTCATGAGCTGCTTTGTGCACAGATGCGGTCTCACAAATTTTTCATCCAGCCTTCCATATTCCGCCTGAAGAAAGCCATAATCAAACTGCACGTTGTGAGCGACAAAGATTGCGTCTTTGGAAAATTCCTGGAATTTCTCCGCGACAGCACTAAAGAGTGGCGCGCTCTTTACCATTTCATTCGTGATACCGGTGAGTTTCTGAATCTCCTCGGAAATTCTGCGCTGTGGATTCACCAGCGTCTGAAACGTATCGATGATTTCACCCCCGCGGACTTTGACTGCACCAATCTCCGTGATCCGATGCCAGGTAGCCATTCCCCCGGTGGTTTCTAAATCCACCACGACATAGGTTTGATCAGGACTGATCTTGTATTCGACTTTCAACAGCTCGACATGAAACCCGGCCTTCTTGAGCATCTTCATCTGCATCAGCTGATGACTGCGAAGGGAATCACCCGGTGCCTTGATCTCCGCGAATCGTACTTCGCCGTTCTCAATAATCATGAGATCCGGAAAGCCGCGAATGCGGCGGTGAAAATCATGCGCAAGATAAATCAGGACCGCCGAAGTTTTTTCCACCGGTGCATGCTCAACTAAGGCCTCCACCGCCAGCACAACTTCTTCATCCCAGGAAAAGAGTCCGTTCTTTTCCTCGGAACGCAGTCCTTTTATATATTCAGAAAATTTTCCCGGATCACAGAGCAGGGCAAGCTTCTCCACAATCTCAGCGTGATGTTTCACATAAAATTGTGAAGAACCGAGCTCTTCCGGAAGGCGATCAAAAGGGGAGTGGAAAGTGTTCTTCTCTGACTCAAAGATCTCGTGCCAGAAAAGCGCTCCAAAGAGCGTCCGCCAGAGTGAGTTCTCCGCATGATGAGACTGCACACCAGATCGCGCGAGTGTGTGAACGACACCTTCTTCCGGCCGCCGGAAATACGCTTCATCGAGTGACATGACTCTCGCTTCCTGGAGCATTTGCGAAAGCGACGTCAGGCGCTTCTGGTGAAACTTACGCTCAAGAAAATCTTCCGCGAACAAAAGCTCTTCGTCCGACGTCGGATCTTCGAGAATCTCGTGAAGCTCCCCGAGTGCTCTTTCGACTTCTCCCATCTGGTAAAGCAAACGAATTCGCCGTTCACGTCCGGGATGAATCTGTGCTTTTTCGAAAACCGCCAGGGCCTCAGCAAATCTTTCCTGCTTCCGGAGTTCCTCACCAAGAGCAACCAGGAGCGACTCACGCAAATGCAGACTCTCTTCGTTCACCGGTGACGGCCACTCTTCAATCTTTGCGAGCTCATAATTTTCGACATCCATGTCCTCAATGAGTCTTGAATAAAAATAGTGGGAGAGTGCCTCTGCCTTCGTGGAAAACTTCGGCACAAAGTTTGTGCGCTTGTTCTCACTCCAGATCCCGAGATCCCTCATCGTATAGAGCGCCAGGTTCTGGCTGATTTCTCCGAAATATAAAAAGAGGAGATAAGAAAGTTCTTCGAATTTTTCCTGGACCACGCAATTTCCGAGATTCTCGAGGGGGAAACCCGAAAGATCCGCGCCGGAAAGCTCTTCGAGAAACCTCGGCTTGGGCCAGGACTTCTTAGAAGGAATCCCAAGAAACTCACAGAACTCCTGAAGCCTTTCCTTGGCAACACCTTCAAAGATCAAATGCAGTTCCTCACGCACAGGCAGACGAACGAAAGACTTCTCTTTCAACTCTTCCAGCGCGCGATCTATGTCACTGATCTCAGCGTACTTCAGGGTTTCACGGAAAAAATATCTGCCTTTCCGGTTCACGAATCGGACGTACAGGCATTGAGCATCTTCGGAGAGCGCGGCAAAGTCCGAGAGGAACTGATGATGTTCATCTTCCAGGAAAGCGTAATGCGCCTTCCGGATAGTGCCGGTCATATCGCGAAAATGATCGAGGTAATACTTGAGCGGGAGATCTTTCCGGAGTTGCATGGATGAAGAAGTTTACCTCATCTCCCTCTATTGTCCATTTCCGGAACTCTCTTCTCAGTTATTTCGTCGGGAGCGTAAAGTAAAAGCGCGACCCTTTCCCAGGACAGCTATCTGCCCAGATGCTTCCCCCATGAGCGAGAACAATAGTCTGAGCGATATAAAGGCCAAGTCCCGTGCCCTGAGGGCCTTCAGTGACTTTGTAGCTTTTCTGGAAGATTTTTTTCAGATGCTCCTCCGGAATTCCCGGACCAGTATCACAGACTTCAAAGAGAATGTGATCATCGCGCTTCTGGGTGGAGACAACGATTTCTCCTCCGCCCGGAGTGAACTTGATCGCGTTCCCCACGATGTTTGAAAGCACCTGATTGACCCTTTCTTTGTCAGCTATGACCGCATGATCAACTCCGCCATTCCAGAGAAGACGAAGCCCTTTCTGCGCGGCCAGCGGATCATAAATCGGTCGCAGTGACTCTAAGAGTTCATTGACCGGTAAACGCGCGCGATTGAGTTCAAATGGCCCTTTGTCCACTCCCGCGACATTCAGGATGTCTTTCACAAGTCCCAGGCACAACGTCGAAGAGTTTGTGATCATTTCAATGTAATGTTTGATCTTCTCTATATTCCCCTCCGCGATCAGCTTGTCGATTTTTCCGTGGAGGAAACTCGCTGACATTTGAATTGCATGGAGGGGATTTTTGAGATCGTGAGATACAATCCGCGCGAGCTCTTCTCTTTTGGCCTCGCTGGCCTTGAGTTCCGTGATGTCGGTGTTCAGTATGATAATCATCTGAAGATTTCCGAGAGTATCTTTCACGGGAATGGCGGAATTCAGGATCATCGCAAACTCGCCGTCGAAGCGCTGAATCTTCAGCATGTGATCAAGCACGGGTTCGCCCGTGATCATTGTTTTGTAACCGGCCCAGTCTTCGTTCTTTAATGGTTCGCCGGTCTTTGCATCCCACGCGCGGAATTCGCTGTATTGGTCTTTGCCGACAAACTTCGCGCCTCCCCAGATTCTCTGAGCGGCAGGGTTGCCGTAGAAATTGCTTCCATTGGCGTGAAGGAGCCAGATCCCGATGTGAGAGTGCTCAGCAATCTGACGAAAAATTTCCCTTCCTCCGGGAAGAAAATCTTCCGGAAGTTTTGGAGGGGCATCCTGCAAAATCGGCATGAATCAATTTTAGAGGACCTCAAACAGACGCCGGCCAAGGACAGGCAAAAGCCCCTGACTTGCGGGCCTTGAAGGCCCTGCCTTCAGAAGGGACCTTTTGGTAAAAAAGAAATAATGCCCATTTAATGTGTCTTAACAGAACCATTATTCCAATAGTTTCAAAAGGTCTGGCCGGAGGCGCCCTTAAGCCTTCAATCTCCGCATTTTCACCCATAGGAGGTTAATCATGAGCGAATCTTTTTCACGTGGTACTTTTGCGTACTTTGAAGAAGCGGCAAACAGGAGTAAGGACTTGAAGTGGTTTGAGAAGAACTGCGAACGTTATGAAGAAGAAGTGAAGAGGCCTTACCGCTATCTCATAAAAAAAATCGATCTCGAAATTGGCGAAGATTTTCCGGGTATTTCCATTTCTCCTTCGCGCCTCTGTCGCCCGGTCTATCCCGAAAATTTTGTTCCTGAAGACGGGACACTCGTGCGAAGTGATGCTCGCGCTTTTTTCTCCGAACGACAGACCTCAAAGTTTGAATGGAATCCGGGGGTCTATCTCGGAGTCGGGAAGGATGAAAACTTCATCGGCGTAGGACTCTTCCGTCCTTCTGCCAGACAAATGAGAATTCTTCGTTCAGTGATCATGGAGAATCCCAGAGAGGCAGAGAAAATTCTCGCTGACAAAAAACTTCTTGCGGTTTGGGGAGAACTCACCGG